>NZ_CAWMEB010000410.1:0-76002 GCF_963866145.1 Xenorhabdus sp. NBAII XenSa04 | reverse complement strand
ATAAAAGTCGAGCATCGCGTAAAATTAATAAATGTATAGGTTTTGACTAGCTAATTATTGTTCTATATCATGCAGTTAAACCATTAAAGCCATCATCAAAAAATCAATTAACATACTGCTATAACTATTAAATAGTTAGCCTATAAAATATGAAAAAACAAAATAATATCACTCCGCAATTAATTCATATGTGGGAAAAAAGCATTGATCCCTGGGGAGCTAAAGACTTCCAATCAAATTTTATCTACGCCAATTCTGCCTTTTATCAACTACTCAATCTACCTAAAGATTTTAACATTACAGGGCTTAATGTAAGCGAATTACCTTCACCCATTGCAGAATATGAAAAGGAATTCCATTATCAGGATAAAAAGGTTATGCAAACGATGCAACGCGTAACTACAATGGAAACTCATTTATTCGGAAAAGACAAAATTAAACAATCGTATCTTTGTGATAAATATCCACTTTATGATGACAAAGGTAATTGTATTGGTATCACTTTTCATTTATACAAAATCCACAACTTTTCTGCTTCTTATTATTACGATAAAATCACACCAAAAACATTAGAATTCGTGCCTCCCAATAATATACTGACACAAACTGAATGGGAGATTCTATTTCTACTTTTACGTTCTCTGGATGAAAATAGAATCGGCAAAGAATTAAACATAACAACGGAAGATGTTATTAATTACATACTGTCCATTTATCAAAAATTTAATCTTTCAAGACATGTAAATCTGAAAGAATTTTTTAAAGAACAGAATCTTGAACACTATATTCCTGAAAGACACATCACTATTGGTAGCATAGGATTAAGTTGAGCATATTATTCAAGCATAAAAAAGGAATATTGATATGGGTAAGAAGTCCATCATTTCACCGCAAATAATTAATACACTAGCAGCAAGTAACGATCCCTGGGGAATAAAAGACAAAAACTCATGTTTTATTTATGGTAACAAAGCATTGAATGCGATTAAAGGATTTTCTGATTCATTTGATTTTGAAGGGCTTTATGATGACGAACTTCCCTGGGATGGTGCTGAATTTGCAGAAGCATACATTCACCATGACCAGAAAGTAATGGCTGAAGAAAAATCATATGTTTCACTCGAAACCCATATTTGGGGAGAAACGAAAACATTATCGTCTTACTTCTGTGAAAAATCACCTATTTATCATGAAAATGGTGACTGTATAGGAATTATATACCACTTATGGAAAGCCCAAGATTATTCATTAACCCGCTTATACCACGGGAAGCTCCCTGCTTCTATCATGTTTCAGCCACCTACTCATTTATTTACTCAACGGGAATGGGATGTCATTTTTCTCTCTTTGCATAAATATACTAGTAAACAAATTGGTAGAATATTAAATATCTCCTATCGTACTGTTGAAAACTATACAGCACAAATATATAGAAAAGTTGGTGTTAGCTCCGCTCAACAATTGGAAGAATACTGTCGATTAAATAACTTCGATCTCTATGTACCTGAAAGGTTTTTACAACCTGAAAGCCGTATTTTCATTTGAATTTCAAATAATGGCAATACTCACAACAGAATGTCCGTGTAATGTCACGGATATTAATCTTAGCGAGGATTACCGTTATCCCCCCCCAAATATTTTTATAAAGAATATATTTCTTCTGCTATTTAGGATCTTTTCTGCCAACCAGACGCTTTACCTCTTGCCAGCTAGCAAAATAGCGCCATTAAATAAACTATTTTTCAACCAACAAGTGATCTGCATTCCATTTTTGCAATCTGATGCAAATTTGCATTGATCATTCTTTGATCGCAACCTATTTATTGTTCAACAATTTAAAACGATAAGACAACAATTTATGCGATTTAAACCAACAATAGAACAACACTTCATTTATCCAAAGGGGAAGTAAACGATGCAGTACACTGTCAATTTCTGGCCCTTAATCGGGATCGCAGTCATCATAGTCGGTTTTATTCTGAGGCTTAATCCTGTCTTGATTGTAACAATTGCAGGGCTGGTTACTGGGTTAGCCGCCGGGATGCCAATCCTCGATATTCTGGAAAAACTCGGCTCTGGGTTTCTTAATACACTGAATCTATCTCTGACTATTTTACTGCCCTTAGTTATCATTGGCCTGCTGGAAAGACATGGGTTAAAAGAACAAGCCCAACGTACAATTGCCCATATCAAGAGCGCCACCACAGGACGTCTATTGATCATCTATTTATTTATACGTGAAACCTCTGCTGCTCTGGGATTAACCAGTCTGGGCGGGCATCCACAAATGGTTCGTCCACTGTTGGCACCTATGGCAGAAGGAGCTGCCGAGAATCAATACGGTGATTTGCCTGACCATGTCCGTTACCGGATCCGTGCTATGTCCGCTGCAACGGATAATACGGGATTATTTTTCGGTGAAGATATCTTTGTCGCATTCGGTGCCATTATCTTTATGCACAATTTTATGCTGAACTCTGCAGGCATCCAGACTGAACCTCTGCATATCGCCATGTGGGGCATTCCGACCGCTATTTGTGCTTTTTTAATCCATTCAACTAGGCTATATCGCCTTGATAATCGGCTGGCCAAAGAAATTGCTTCCCTGAATCATGCACCTTTAAACCCGATAAAGCAGGCCAGTAAGGAGGCAAGATAATGCTTCAATTACAGTATCTCTATTATTTAGCGGGTATTATTTTACTTATTATTACTGTGATGTCCTGGCGCGATAAAGCCAATCCCCGTCGCTTGACTACTGGTCTGTTTTGGGGACTTTATGGCTTTATTTTTCTATTGGGAGACTGGAGCTACCGTCTGTTAGAGATCTGGATCAGCGACGAAACTCATGCGACAAGAACTGTTCATATCGGAGTAGGAATTCTGGTGGTTGTAATGGCTTTGCTAGCTGGATTTGGGGGAGTACATTTAGGTAATTACCACCAGTCTACACCAAAACAGCGGCAGGAAAGTGCAGATCGTCTTGGCAATCGCTTATTTTTACCCGCTCTGCTTATTCCCGTTATCACTATGATTAGCGTTCTGCTGTTCAATCATGTCCCAGGATTAGAACAAGCAATTTTCGGCGAAGGTAATCATACAACGTTGATTACACTGTTTTCTATTAGCCTTGGCTGCCTGATCGCATTGGTCATCGCCATATATATCACCCACGAAAAAATCATGCAGCCTATGCAAGAAACTCGCCGATTGTTGGACTCTATCGGCTGTGTGTTCATTTTACCGCAAATTTTGGCAACTCTCGGATTACTGTTTACTGCCGCAGGAGTGGGCACGATTATTTCCCATCTGACGGAGAGTTATCTGGCTGTCGATAACCGATTTATCGCTGCAATGGCTTATGTATTTTGCATGGCGTTACTGACCATGATCATGGGAAATGCTTTTGCTGCTTTTCCCATTGTGACAGCGGGGATTGGTATTCCTATTCTGATTTTGCAACATGGAGGCAATCCGGCAGTGATGGCAGCAATCGGGATGTTTTCCGGTTATTGTGGTACGTTGATGACACCAATGGCAGCAAATTTTAATCTCGTCCCTGCCGCGCTATTGGAGTTACCTGATCGAAATGCCGTTATTAAGGCGCAAATTCCTACGGGATGTATCTTGCTGATTACCAATGTATTTTTACTCTATTTTCTGATGTTCATATAAAAAAATCAGTGATAAACACATTAGTTATAAATACATACTTTATAAAATAACGACAGGAAACAGCTATGAAAACAATTTTAATCACTGGTTTTGAGCCTTTTGGGAACGAAATCATCAATCCTTCATGGGAAGCAATAAAACCACTGCAAGGCAACCAAGTTGCCGATGCAAATATTGAAACTCAACAACTCTCCTGTATTTTTGATACTTCACTGGAACAGCTTTACGCCGCCATTGATAAACATCAGCCGGAAATGGTGATTTCCGTTGGGCTGGCAGGAGGCAGGCCAAATATCAGCGTAGAGCGGGTTGCAATCAATATCAACGATGCCAGAATTGCTGATAATACAGGTAAACAGCCAATTGATACCCCGGTTATTACCGGAGGCCCTGCGGCTTATTTCTCCAGCCTCCCTATCAAAGCAATGGTCAATAAACTGAAGGCAGCAGGTATTCCAGCTTCTGTCTCTCAAACAGCCGGTACTTTTGTCTGTAACCATGTGATGTATGGCTTATTACATTATCTGTCACATAAATACCCTGCTGTTCGTGGAGGATTTATCCATGTTCCTTATTTACCGCAACAAGCAGCAGAGCATACAGAGATGCCAAGTATGTCTCTGGAAACAATGACTATCGCATTGAAAATAGCTATTGAGATAGCCTGGAAAAATAAATCGGATATTGTTGTGGCAGGTGGTACAACTCATTAAGTTTGCCACTACGTTGTATGCCCTCTATTTCAAGCTGCAGCTTTGATTGGCTGCACCTTGAGGCTTATAAGCTATACAGACTTTTTAGGGATCAAGTGTGAAGATATAAACATTAATCCGACCAGAACAAGGACAATAATAAACCCTTTTTCGTTAAATATATCCATTGAAATACCCGTCATTAAAGGTCCCATAAGACTGCCAATGCTCCAAATAATGCCAAATAGAGAATTTATAGTAATTAGTGTCTGGCCTGAATATTTTTTCCCTGCTCTCACTAATGATAAGGTATAAATCCCGCCACCGAATGCTCCCATGATGATAATATCAAGCCATAAAAATATAGAATTTACAGTAAATGGTAATGCTAATAAGGTAAGAATAAAAACCACTCCACAAATAATATGCATCCTTTGATGATTAGTTTTATCTGCAAGCCACCCTATAGGAACTTGAAAAATTGCATCACCAAGAAAAATTACTGTTATCAGGGTAATGGTGACTTTTTCTTGAATTCCCAATGAAAAACCATATAGTGGAAACATGGATAATGTCGCTGCATCAAAAAACGAAAAACAAAAAACACCAATCATAAGACAGGGCGCAGACATAATTAATGGCAAGGCAGAATATTTTATTTCTTGATTTTTTTCTGTCTGTTGTGATAAGGATGCTGAAGGATTTATTAAAATAATTACAATACAAACAATGGAGAATAAGCTCAGTAATGTTGCAGGAATAAGTGAGATAATACCAACGATAGAAATCAATAATGGCCCCAGTAATTGACATCCGGTAAATACTGAAGTGTATAATCCCATCAATGTTCCTTTATAGTTATCACTAGCATTATCGCTGATCCAGGATTCTCCAACCACCACAATGATACCACAAGCAAACCCCATCAAGAATCGGGGAATAGCAAGATAATATACTTGGTTTATGTAAGTGGAAAATAAAGTAGAAACGGCAAGTAATAATAAAACAAAAATCAATAAATTATTTAATTTAAATAAACGAGTCAATATTGGAATAATCATAGAAGAAATCAGCATTCCCACCGCAGGTAATGCTGACACTATACCCAAAGTCGTTGAAGCGTGATTTTGTCCTGCCAGCTTTAAACTGACCATTGGCAATGTATATCCCATTGCTAATCCTACGAGAGATGCTCCCAATATAATGGATACCATATATGATTTATTAATGCTGGCAGTCATTTTTACTTTTTTACCTGTTGTACGGTTCAACCAAATACTGATATATATCCCTTTGCGGCAATGTACTTCCATTAATTCTATTACCATCATACCAAAGGCATGATGCAGCGGGTCCTTGTCCACCATATGGAAGATAACCATGTTCCTCCAAATGTAAATCAGTATTATGGAGAATACTATCCGGTAAGTGTAACTTTTTGCTTAATTCATAGTTAATATAATCGCTTGTACCAAATAAAGAAATGTACATAGCATTAGCAGAGTAACTTGGATGAGAAAAATAATCTATTAATTCTTGATCTAGCTGATATCTTTGCAAAAAGAAAACAGGAGCAAAAAACTCTTTGTAATTACCGCCTAAAACGAGAGGTTTTTCAAATACAGTCGGTTTTATCATACCATTTATAGGATTTATTTCTCCACCATAGGTACAATAACTTCTGTTCATTTTAAATATTGATGCAATCTTTATACTGTGATCAATATCACTGTTAGGGCCTACTATATTTTCATAATCAGAATAAGGACCTACTTTATCTTCAATTCCTTTCAAACTAAAAATTAATTTATCCTTAAACACATTATATATATCATTGTGTACCAATATAGAATTGGGACCGGCACAATCTTGCCCTTGATTATAGAGCACAACTCGTTTGGCACTTTCGATAGCTAAATCTATATCCGCATCCTTTGATACAATAAGAGGATTATGTCCTGCCCCATTTAAGATAAACAATGTGTTTTTTCTAAAGTGTTTGCGAACTTTAATTGCATTCTCTGGTGTACCGGTAAAAATAACAGCATCGGTTATTTTTACTCTTTTACTTAAAAATAACTCTTTATCTTCATAGGAAACTGAAAATGATTCAGATATTTTCGATAGATCAATAACCTTTTCAAATTTTTTATAATGGGGATGCATCGCTGTAGGTGGACGAATACAAATATTTTCAGCCATAAGAGAAGGTATAAAACCAAAACACACAGAAGCATAAATTGGTTGGTTCAGAGGAAGAAATGATGTAATGCCGTAGACTTTCTTTTGAAAAAATTTTTCGTTTTTTTCAATATTTTCTAAAAGATCTACTGCGCGATAAATCTCATCTTCAGTGACGATTTTACATTGGTATTCAGAAAAAGCGTCAATTAGGGAGCTTGTCTGTTTTTTCAACTCATGAGATAAAACATTACATTTTTCCCTAATTTGATGAAAATTAATTTCACCGAATAATTTTGTCATATATGGTTTTTCATCCTTATACAAATTTCTTACAATAGATGATTCTGTTTTTATCGCACCACTTTCTTTTGTTTCATTTTCTTTTTTTATTTTTTGTGGATTATCAAAACATTCAATTATTTCTTTTATATCATTTACTGCTATCCATGTCTTTATTCTTGGGCCACAGATATCACCAAATAATCCCCTATAAAGTAAATTCCATATTTGTGGTTTATCCTTTTCTGGGAAATGATTTTCGTAGGTATCAAATATAAGTTTTATTATATCTTCCTTACAAAAGTATTTTCCTGATTTTATCGACTCTGTGATAACAGAAAAATACTGCTTCTCTTTGTTTGTTGTTAACCCTCTGTTATCATTTTTATTGGTTTTTAAGTAATAATTATAGCTAATTGTTAGTTCATTTTCCGATATAATTTCCCCATCTCTTTTATATAAATCAAGAAATTTTCTTGCTGATGCAAGGCTGGTTGGCTTTGATGCTTTTAATATCCTGGATATCTTTAAAAAAGATAAGCGTTTTTTATTTTTGCTCAAAATATTTACTTGATCATTCAATCCAGGAAACTGTTCTATATAAAATCTAGTGGCTTTTTTAGGATCTTTTGATAAATAAATTTGAATGGCGTCTTGTGTAAGGAGATTTCTGACATCACTCAGAGAGAAGCCATTACCTTTTGATTTAGATATTTTTTCCCCAGAAGAGTCAAGAAAAAGTCCATATTTGTAAAAACGTGGAGTAGGTTTATGTAATGCACTGAAAATCTGACGAGCAACAACTGCTGAACCTGTCAGGTCTTCTCCATGCATTTCAAAATGAATATTTCTATGCAACAAACGCATGCTCCAGTCAGCTTTCCATTGGAGTTTAGATTTGCCATTTAATATTGAAATTGTTTGCTCTTGATCTAATATTTCATCCTGATAAAGCTCTCGAAGTTCTACACCATATTCATACCCAGGTTTATTCACTATTTCTTCTGAAGGTATATAATAGGTTATCTCTCCATCATCTGGATTTACATTTGTTATGACAATATGCTCAAGTACTTTCCCTGTTTTTTCAGAAATAGGCATTATGATGTTATATGTTCTCTGCCTTAAATAACCTGTAGACCCTTTGCATATCTGATTGATAATTGAAAAATTTCTCAGAAACACTTTAATTGTATCGTTATAGTCTCCATTACTATAAGCCAGAGAATTATTTATTATATTGCAATCTATATCATACTCTTTGACAAATTCCAATAATCGTTTTTCCGCCATCTCTGAGAATGAAGAGTATACGCCGAATGGGTCTGGAACTTTATTTACTGGCAGACCTAAATAACTTTTTAACTTTTCTGAATTAGGTACATTAGTTGGTATTTTTCTGAACGGGTCAAAATCGTCTGAAATAAGATAAAAATTAACTTTTCTACCCAATTTGTTGAGTTCTTTTTTTACTAAATTGGTACGAATTATTTCACAAAGTGTTCCTATATGAGGAATTCCTGTTGGACCAAATCCAGCACCAATATTGATTTCCTTTCCGTAGGGAATTGTATCATGTATTTCTGATGCTTCCGTAACATACCATTTCATAAATAATCAACTCCTATACGAATGATTATATATTTTTTGCAACGGATATAAATTAGATTAAAAATATGATTATTTCATTATCAAACCATTTTCGATGAAAATAAATATAACAAAATTTAATAAGGTTGTTGTGGTTTGGATTCAACTGAAAAAAATAATACGCCTATGATTTTTGAAGTCAACGAGTTATTTGTCTTTTATTATTGTTATTTTATAAGATAGTTTATTTTTTGATAACCTGATTCGAATGAAAATTAAGAACATAAAAAGATTTAAGAAATAATTTCTAAGAAATAAAATAACAACAAATTATATTTAACAGAATTGATAATTCCTAACATCCTTCAACTAAAGAATAAGACAAATGTTAGAAGTAAATTAGCCACTGCACACAGTGGCTAATCAATTAGTTATCACTACACTAAAAATGGAAGGTTCAGAAAGGTCATAGTTGATAAAAATTCAGCAACCAGATAACAATCACGGCAAAAATCGCTGCGATAATATCATCCAGCATAATACCAACCCCACCTTTGACGTAACGGTCAAACCAGCGAATCGGCCACGGTTTCCACATATCGAAAATGCGGAATATCACAAAAGCCACTAAAACCCATTGCCAGTTGAGGACAGGGATCGCCATTAATGTGATCCACATTCCGATGAATTCATCCCAGACCACACACCCCGGATCTTCAACCTGCATAGCATCGGCTGCTTTCTGACAAATAACACAGCCAATAATTGTGCCGAACAGAATAGCCAGCCAGATCCCCCATTGAGGTAACTGTACTAACAATAACCAAAATGGGATAGCAGCGACTGAGCCCATAGTGCCCGGAATAACCGACGATAAACCACTGCCGAATCCGGTAGCCAGCAAGTGCCACGGATTACTCATCCTCAAACGGCGTTTTGCATCATCCATGAGTTCCCTCCGTTTGGTCATTCTTTTCACGCTCAGATGCTTGGCAATCTTCTACCGGCTTTTTCTCGGTTTTAAAATGGTCGAATCCTTTCAGATCTAGCTCGATCTCTTCATTATGATTAAAGTAGCGAATACCTTCTGATTCTGGTCTGATCTGCCCGATACAGCAGAAACTGGCTCCTGTATGTGCCAAAGCCATATTTAATGCACCACGGTTCAGTTCAGGCACAGTAAAGCACAACTCGTAATCTTCTCCACCGCTTAATGCCAAACTTAATGCCTGCTGTGGCGGGACATATTTCTGCATCGCCTCAGAATAAGGCAGTGCATCCAGATTAATACGCGCACCACATTGGCTGGCAGTCAGAATATGGTTCAGATCGGAAATCAAGCCATCGGATAAATCGATAGCAGAAGAGGCTAAATCACGCAATGCCTGCCCCTGCAAAACCCGAGGCTGTGGACGGAGATGACGCTTGAGAAGCCAGTTTTGGACGGCTGTCTCTTCGATTGTCAGGCGATCCTGCAATAAGGCAAGCCCTGCTGCACTATCACCCAAAGTTCCTGTCACATAAATCCAATCACCGTTTTTGGCACCGGTACGACGTAATGCTCTGCCAGCCGGAACCAGACCATGTACAGTCAGAGTCAAACTCATCGGACCTTTGGTCGTATCTCCACCAATTAACTGCATTCCGTAATAGTTCAGTTGTTCAAACAGACTATCACTAAACCGCTTTAACCAATCCTCATTGATAGCCGGCAAAGTCAGCGCCAACGATGCCCAGGCAGGATCTGCTCCTACCGCAGCCAAATCGCTGATATTGACAGCCAGAGCCTTATACGCCAGATCTTCCGGTGCAATATCAGGAAGAAAATGAATACCAGAAACCAACGTATCTGTTGTCACTGCCAGCTCTTGCTTTTCTGCAACGGTCATCAGCGCACAATCATCACCAATCCCTAGATTCACATCACGTCGGCGGATAACATGGCGATTGAAATAACGTGCAATGAGGTCAAATTCACCACATGCCATAATAGAATTCCAAAAAGTGACTGACGATGTGTACATAAGGCCGGGGAAACCGGCCTTATGTTTAAAATCATCGAGTTATAATAGGGGCTATTGGCAAGCAATCACTTTTTTTTACGTGCTACCGGGCCAGCTTTGTCCAATACCCCATTCACGAATTTATGACTATCTTCGGCACCAAATGTTTTTGCCAATTCGATACCTTCATTAATAGCCACTTTGTAGGGAACATCATCACGAAAGCTTAGTTCAAACATCGCAACGCGCAAGATGGCTTTTTCCACCTGACCTAACTCTTCAAGCTGGCGGGAAAGATACGGAGCCATCAAGGCATCCAATTTTGCAGCATTCACCGCGACCCCAGACAATAATTCACGGAAATAGGTGACATCAACACCGGTTACATCCTGCTCTGACAGAAACTGCAATTCAACATCAGCGATGCTGTTTTTGGATAATTGCCATGAATAAATTGCCTGAACAGCACACTCACGAGCACGACGACGAGCAGCAGGTTTCACAAAATTCCCCTTAATTAAAACTAAAAAACTTAAGCCTTGATGGCTTTAATTACATTAATCATTTCCAATGCAGTCAAGGCAGCTTCTGCTCCTTTATTGCCCGCTTTAGTACCCGCACGTTCAATCGCCTGTTCAATATTTTCGGTTGTCAGAACACCAAACGTGACAGGAATGTCGCTGGACATTGCCACACTGGACAAGCCAGAGCTACACTCACCGGCAACATATTCGAAGTGAGCCGTACCGCCACGGATAACAGTACCCAAAGCAATAACCGCATCATACTTTTCGGATTCAGCCAGTGCCTTAACTGTCAACGGCAGCTCATAAGCTCCCGGAACCCATACTACGGTGATATTGTCTGAAGAAACCTGACCGATGCGTTCCAGCGCATCCACGGCCCCTTCCAGCAGGCTGTCATTAATGAAGTTGTTAAAGCGGGCAATCGCAATCGCAATGCGTGCTTCAGGAGCTGCAACAACACCTTTGATTATGTTCATAGCCTTCCTTATATCTTATTAACATCCGCAGGGGCGCGGATCTTATCACATTCTTTTTCTCTGCGTCTTGATTTATGTTCAAAGTTAAATCAGAGCACTTAGCACGGTCGTAAACGAAGACGCACATCAGGCCCAACCTGTTGTACATCCAGCAACGTAAATTCTGGCGCATCCGATAATTTTTGTAGTTCAGGGATAGCAAACAACCCACGGGCGCTGCTCCCCAATACTTTGGGAGCGATATAGAGGATCAGCTCATCCACCAAGCCCAAAGACAACAAAGCACCTGCCAGCGTTGGCCCACATTCAGCCCAGACCGAATTTATCTGACGTTTACCAAGCTGCATCATCAGCAGAACTAAATCAACACCAGCGCCGTGTGCCGGCAACATTATCCTTTCAACAACTCGCTCAATATCTTCAGGCCAGCACTGTTCATCTTTATCAGAATCTGCCGAGTCAGTGTGCACTAACCAACATTGCCCTGATGGCTGAACAACTTGATGGTGTGGCATCACACGGTTTTGACTATCCACAATAATACGGATCGGTTGACGCAAAAGTTCTTGAGGATAAACAGACTGAGTTTCTGCATCCAGTTCATTCCAGCGAACCGTCAGTGAAGGATCATCTGCTAACACCGTCGCGCTGGAACTCAGGATAGCACTGCACTGTGCCCGCAATTTCTGTACATCCTGCCGTGCTTCCGATGAAGTAATCCACTTACTTTCACCCGATGCCAATGCAGTACGCCCATCCAATGAGGCTCCCAGTTTTAATTGCAGATAAGGAAATCCGGTGCGCATACGCTTGAGAAATCCTTTATTCAGTATTTCGGCCTGTTCCATCATTAAACCATGTTCAACCGCAATACCTGCCTGCTGCAATTTATATAAACCACGTCCTGCAACTTGTGGATTAGGATCCTGCATAGCCACCACAACACGACTTATACCTGCGGCAATCAAAGCATCAGCACAAGGAGGAGTTTTACCATGGTGGCTGCATGGCTCAAGGGTAACATAGGCCGTTGCACCTTTTGCCTTGTCACCAGCCATGTGAAGAGCATGAACTTCTGCGTGAGGTTCACCCGCACGTAAATGAAAACCTTCCCCTATTATTTGGTCATCTTTGACAATGACACAACCCACGTTCGGGTTCGGGGATGTCGTAAAACGCCCCTGATACGCCAGTTCCAGCGCCCGGGACATATAAGTTTCATCAAGAGTCATAGTGATGGCCTTTAATCTTGTAGTCTGGCGATCTCTTCACCAAATTCCCGAATGTCTTCAAAACTACGGTAAACAGATGCGAAACGGATATAAGCCACTTTATCGAGTTTTTTCAGCGCATCCATCACAAAATTGCCGATCATTTTAGACGGAATTTCACGCTCTCCCGTAGCCCGGACCTGTGACTTAATGTGGCTAATCGCCATTTCCACATCATCAGAGCTGACAGGGCGCTTTTCCAGTGCCTTCTGCATGCCACGACGCAATTTTTCTTCGTCGAAAGGCTCCCGCATATCATCACTTTTTATAACTCTTGGCATTACCAGTTCTGCAATTTCAAACGTGGTGAATCGTTCATGACATTCGAGACACTGACGGCGGCGGCGCACTTGTGAGCCATCTCCTACCAAACGGGAATCAATAACTTTAGTATCAACGGCTGCGCAAAATGGGCAATGCATATTGTTTCCTGACAGTTAACCGAACAGATAGACAGTTTACCTTGAAGTGATAATGAAAAACACCCTGTCAGTAAGTACTCACAGGGTGTTTGAACAAGACAAACTATGTCATCACAGAAAAAATGATTAAGGAAGAATGGAAGGTTGATCTGCTCCTTCTTTCTCCACTTTCTGCACAACAATATGTTCGCGCTTCATACCGAGTTTCAGTGCCAGTGCAGATGCAACATAGATAGAAGATGCTGTACCGATGGAAACTCCGATTAACATCGCCAGTGAAAAGCCTTTCAGCATTTCGCCACCGAAGATATAAAGCATCAGCACCACCAGTAATGTTGTTGCTGAAGTCATAATCGTACGGCTCAGAGTCTGAGTCAGAGAAACGTTTACGATTTCATATGACGTACCACGACGTATCTTGCGGAAGTTCTCACGAATACGATCCGAGACAACAATACTATCGTTCAATGAATAACCGATAACGGACATCAACGATGCCACGATAGTCAGGTCAATTTCAATGTGGAATAACGACAATATACCTAATGTAATGATAACGTCATGAGCAAGCGCAATAACAGCCCCTAACGCCAGACGCCATTCGAAGCGAAATCCAACATAAATCAGGATACAGATCAGTGCCACCAATAGCGCCATTGCCCCGGTTTGCGCTAACTCGCTTCCTACACTTGGGCCAACAAATTCAACTCGCTTAACAACCGCATCTTTATCAATCTCTGCGTTGATGACCGAGATAATTTTATTGCCTAGCTCCTGACCGGCATTACCCGTCACTGGCGGCATACGAACCATGACGTCACGGCTGCTGCCAAAGTTTTGCAGAAGTGGATCTGCAAAACCATTTTTCGTCAGGCTCTCACGCATTTTATCCAGATCAGCCGGTTTACTCAGGTTAATCTCAATTACCGTACCTCCGGTAAAATCAAGCCCCCAGTTAAACCCGCGAGTTGCTATCATTACGATAGAAGCAACCAACAGCAGAAATGAAACAGTAAAGGCAACGTTGTCCCAGCGCATAAAGTCGATGACTTTACGCCCATAGTTTAATTGTTCAACAGAGTAATCCTGTGCCACAACGTGCTCCTTAAATTGATAGCTTATTGATACGCTTACCACCATATAATAAGTTCACGATTGCGCGTGTTCCTATAATGGCAGTGAACATTGACGTCGCTACACCGATGCTGGTTGTGATCGCAAACCCTTTGATAGAACCCGTTCCTACTGCATACAAGATAATGGCGGTAATCAGCGTCGTCAGGTTGGCATCAATGATACTGGAAAATGCCCCCTTATAACCTTCATGGATAGCTTGCTGTATGCTCCGCCCGTTACGCAATTCTTCTTTGATTCGTTCGTTTATCAAAACGTTCGCATCCACCGCAACAGCCAAAGTCAATACGATACCTGCAATACCCGGCATCGTCAGTGTCGCCCCCGGTAACAAGGACATAATCCCGACGATCAAGACCAAGTTTGCCAACAGCGCACTACTCGCTATCAAGCCAAATTTACGATAGTAAATCACCATGAACAATACAGAAGAAATCAATCCCCACAAACAAGCTTCAAGCCCTTGCTCAATATTCTGCATACCAAGAGTTGGCCCAATTGTGCGCTCTTCCACAATCTGGATTGGCGCAATCAGAGCACCTGCACGCAGCAATAATGCCAATTGGCGCGCTTCATTCGGGTTATTAATCCCGGTAATACGGAAATTATTACCCAAACGGGACTGAATAGTTGCGATGTTGATAACTTCTTCGTGCTTAGCCAGAATTGCCCGGCCATTAGCGTCTTTCTTACCGCTGTCTTTGTACTCCACAAACAGCGTTGCCATAGGCTTCTGTAGGTTATCTTTGGTGAAGTTAGACATCGCAGTACCACCGGCACTGTCCAGTGAGATATTAACCTGAGGATACCCGTTCTCATCAGTTCCCGATGTTGAATCAGTAATATGATCACCGGTCAAGATAACACGCTTGTACAGCACAGCAGGACTACCATCACGGGTATATTTCAGTTCTGAATCACCCGGAATACGGCCTGATGCAACAGCGCTTTGGTCAACGTTGGTATTTACCAAACGGAATTCCAGCGTTGCAGTTGCCCCAAGAATTTCCTTCGCACGGGCAGTATCCTGAATGCCCGGTAATTCAACGACAATACGGTCAGCACCTTGACGTTGTACCAAAGGTTCAGCAACACCCAGTTGGTTAACACGGTTACGCAGGATAGTGATGTTCTGCTGTACAGCATAGGAACGAGCTTCACGCAAACGTTCATCACTCATGACCGCTTTCAAGGTACTGTTAGCGCCTGTCGAAAACACCAGGTCGCGATGGCGGGGTACAAGATAGCTTTCTGCTTTAGAGCGGGCATCATTATCACGGAAACGAATTTCTACACCGTAATTCTCCGCCTTGCGGATAGTGGAATAAGCAATGCCTTGGTCGCGCAGTTCAGAACGCAGACTATCAATATTCTGTTCCTGAAGTTTACTCATGGCAGTGTCCATATCCACTTCCATCAGGAAGTGGACCCCTCCGCGCAGGTCTAAGCCTAACTTCATCGGCTCAGCGCCAATTGTGTTTAGCCAGATTGGGGTCGCAGGCGCAAGATTTAATGCCACAACATACTGTTCACCCAATGCAGAAACTAAAGCTTCACGAGCACGGAGCTGAATATCCTGGCTATTGAAACGAGCAAGAATTGCCCCATTTTCCAGTGCAATGGATTTGCTCTTGATCTGTTCTTTATCTAAAACATTACGGACCTGGTCCAGCGTTTTTTCACTGGCGGCGATACCTCGCGCACCAGTGATTTGCACAGCCGGATCCTCACCATAAAGGTTGGGAAGTGCGTAAAGCAGACCGATGAGGATCGCAGCGATCAGCATCAGATACTTCCACAAAGGATAACGGTTCAACACGGCAGTTCCCTTCGGGAAAATCGGAAAATTAAATAGCTTTCATTGTACCTTTCGGCAAAATGGCAGCGACGAAATCACGTTTGACAGTTATTTCTGTGGTGTCATTCAGGGCAATTACGATGTAGCCAGTTTCAGACACCTTAGAGACACGACCAACCAAACCCCCAGAAGTCAGTACTTCATCTCCTTTGGAGATGGAATCCATCAGTTTTTTATGTTCTTTGGTGCGTTTTTGTTGCGGACGCAGAATCATGAAATAGAAAATCAAACCGAAAACAACCAGCATGATAATCAGAGAATATGGGTTTCCCTGAGCTTGCGCTGGCGCACCAGCAGCTGCCGCAGCTTCAGAAATAAAAAAACTCATCAAATATCCCTCATTGTTATCGAAAACATCATTTGCGAAGCATGTATTTTAAAAAATAGTTTCCAAAAACAAGTTTCAAAAAGTGGTTTCCGAAAAATGGTTTGCGAAAAAATGGTTCTCGAAAAATTTGCCATCGAAAATCGATAATGGCTCGATCAAAAACCAGCCCAATATGCTACACACATTGAGGCTGGTTAGTCACGCCAAATTATACATTTAACGGTGGAACGGGTTTACCGATCCGCTGATAAAACTCTTCAACAAACTGTTCCAGTTTGCCCTCTTCAATGGCTTTACGGATCCCGGCCATCAAGCGTTGATAATACCTTAGATTATGTATTGTATTCAGCCTTGCACCAAGAATTTCGTTACAGCGATCAAGATGATGCAGATACGCACGGCTATAATTTCGGCAAGTATAGCAATCACAATGTTCATCTAATGGAGATGTATCTTCTTTATGTTTCGCATTGCGGATCTTGATCACACCTTCTGTCACAAAAAGATGACCATTTCGGGCATTACGAGTTGGCATAACGCAGTCAAACATATCAATACCGCGACGAACACCTTCAACCAAATCTTCTGGTTTACCAACTCCCATCAAATAGCGTGGCTTATCTTGTGGAATTTGCGGGCAAACATGTTCTAAAATGCGATGCATGTCTTCTTTTGGCTCACCCACAGCTAAACCACCCACCGCGTAACCGTCAAAGCCAATTTCCACCAACCCTTTGATAGAAACATCACGCAAGTCTTCATAAACACTGCCCTGAATGATACCAAACAACGCATTTTTATTGCCTAGCTCATCAAAACGCTGGCGACTGCGTGCTGCCCAGCGCAATGACATTTCCATAGAGCGTTTGGCATAATCCCAATCCGCAGGGTATGGTGTACATTCATCAAAAATCATGACGATATCGGAACCCAGATCATATTGAATTTCCATCGATTTTTCCGGGCTGAGGAAAACGGGCGTTCCATTGATAGGATTGCGGAAATGCACGCCTTCTTCCTTGATTTTACGCATTGCCCCAAGACTGAAAACCTGAAAACCGCCAGAATCAGTCAGGATCGGGCCTTGCCACTGCATAAAATCATGCAGATCGCCATGCAGCTTCATGATTTCCTGGCCAGGACGTAACCATAAATGGAAAGTATTTCCCAACAGGATTTGAGCTCCCGTCTCTTTAACCTCTTCCGGTGTCATGCCTTTGACTGTGCCGTAAGTTCCCACAGGCATAAACGCTGGTGTTTCCACTACGCCCCGATCAAAAATCAGGCGGCCACGGCGGGCGTGCCCATCCATCTTTTGTAACTCAAATTTCACTTAACCTCCAGACATCAGAAAAACAGTCTGATGTGATATTTAAAAATTATTCAAACCAGCGGAGCTGGAGTGACGAAATTTTTTCTTTTGCTACTATTTTTTTGAAGCCATAGTTTATTTCTTTTGAGGCCATCGCTCTTTTGCAGCCAGAGAATTACGATTAATAAACATCGCATCACCATAACTAAAGAAACGATATTTCTCAGCTACCGCTGCTTTGTAGGCATCCATGGTATTTTTATAACCCGCAAATGCAGAAACCAGCATAATTAATGTAGATTCCGGTAAATGGAAATTAGTAATCAGTGCATCAACAACCTGATATTCAAATCCTGGGTAGATAAAGATTTGGGTATCATCGAAAAATGGAGCAATAAGACCATCCCGATAAACACGGGCTGCACTTTCCAACGAACGAACTGACGTTGTTCCCACTGCCACCACTTTATTGCCACGCGCTTTGCACGCCAGTACAGCATCAACAACGTTCTGCGGTACTTCTGCATATTCGGCGTGCATAACATGATCTTCGATTGCCTCTACACGTACAGGTTGAAAAGTTCCTGCCCCCACATGCAGGGTGACAAAAGCCATTTCTATGCCTTTTTCACGCAAGGCAGTCAAAAGTGGCTCATCAAAGTGCAACCCGGCGGTTGGTGCAGCAACCGCGCCCGGACGTTCATTGTATACCGTTTGATATAATTCCCGATCGGCCTCTTCATCAGGGCGAGCAATGTAAGGCGGTAACGGCATATGACCGATTTCATCTAAAATGGTCAGTACATCCCGTTCGTCATCAAAACGAATTTCAAATAACGCATCGTGGCGTGCCAACATTGTCGCTTTAATGCCGTTATTTGCCCCAAAGGCATTCTCACCAAGTGCTTTATCCTCACCAAGGATCAACTCTGCACCTTCTTTTGGTGCTTTAGATGCACGAACGTGAGCAAGTACTCGCTTGTTATCCAACATCCTTTCTACTAAAACTTCCAATTTGCCACCTGTTGCCTTACGACCAAACAAGCGAGCAGGAATAACTCGGGTATTATTGAAAACTAACAAATCTCCCGCGTCCAATTTATCCAGCACATCAGTAAAAATGCCGTGTGTCAGCTCACCTGTTTCCCCGTTAAGGGAGAGCAAGCGGCAGCCACTGCGCTGTGATTGGGGATAATGAGCAATTAGCTCTTCTGGCAGTTCAAATGTAAAATCAGCGACACGCATTTTATCTGTATCATTCAAAAAAACAGACGGACTAGTCTAGTGCTGCACAGACAATGGTGCAAGAAAGAAGCATATTAGTTTCACTATTTACGCTATACTCTTCCCCATGAATTTTCTCGCACATCTGCATTTGGCAGCATTATCCGAAAGCTCTTTACTGGGTAATTTAATGGCAGATTTTGTCCGTGGTTCCCCAGAAGGCTTATTCAGCGCCGATATTGTATCGGGTATTCGTCTGCACCGCAGAATAGACAGCCTGACAGATAATCATCCTTTGGTCATTGAAGCCCGAACGTTATTCCGTAGTGAATATCGGCGTGTAGCACCTATAACTCTTGATATCACCTGGGATCATTTTTTATCCCGACACTGGAATAAACTTGAAAAAAATTACTCTTTACCGGAATTTGTTCACCTTGCCCACCACCAAATAAAGCCCCATCTCGGTTCCACTCCTGAAAAATTTCAGGAATTGAACCAATATCTCTGGTCACAAAATTTGTTGATCCGTTACGCTGATCTGACATGTATTGCTAATGTCCTGCAAAGTATGGCAAGGAGACGACCGAAATTATCAGCACTGGCGGGATCGTACCAAGATGTTGAAAATCATTACTCTGATTTTGAGACACTATTTTGGCAGTTTTACCCTCAAATGATGGTCTTAGCCGCAGAAAAGCGCTTACTGGAACAGAAAATTTCTCCGGAACCTTGCACTTTTACCAAATAGCTTTATCTTATTGCAAAGCGAAAAGGAATTAAAAATAGATTATTAATAGGTAATACCTATTATATCAATTGGTATTTTATCCTTTATTGCTATAACCTAATTCCTTATGCTGTAGCCCGTTTCCACAAATACCTAAGGGTAGAATTTTTTAAAATCACAGGAGTCAATTATGGTTTTAGTAACCCGCCAAGCCCCTGACTTTACAGCTGCTGCGGTTCTCGGTAACGGTGAGATCGTTGATAACTTCAACCTGAAAAAACATCTGAATGGTCGTCCAGCCGTTATCTTCTTCTGGCCAATGGACTTCACTTTCGTTTGTCCTTCAGAGCTGATTGCTTTCGATCACCGTTATGAAGAATTCCAAAAACGCGGTTTTGAAGTTATCGGTGTTTCTTTCGACTCTGAATTCGTTCACAACGCATGGCGCAAGACCCCAATCAACGAAGGCGGTATCGGCGAAGTCAAATACCCAATGGTTGCTGACATCAAACGTGACATCATGAAAGCATACGGTATTGAGCACCCAGAAGCGGGTGTTGCTTTACGTGGCTCTTTCCTGATCGATAAAAATGGGGTTGTTCGTCATCAGGTTGTTAACGATCTGCCACTGGGCCGAAACATTGACGAAATGCTGCGTATGGTTGATGCACTGCAATTCCACGAAGAACACGGCGAAGTTTGTCCTGCACAGTGGGCCAAAGGTCAAGAAGGTATGGGCGCTTCCCCAGAAGGCGTAGCTAAGTACCTGACCAAAAATGCTGACAAACTGTAATCTCCGTCAGTATTCAATCCGTTAATAGCTTCACATTGTTAACGGAGCCTTCAAACCAGCCGTACTATCGGCTGGTTTTTTTGACAGACGCCCAAAAATTCACCTTCCCAAAATCCCAGGTTTTCTATAAGGTAACATCACAAATAATTAACAAAAACCTTATAATTTTCTAGGGCTTTTATTCAACAACCCGAAGATAAGGAGCAAAAATGCTCAAGACATGGAAAATCCCGCTCATCGCTATCTCGTTATTCGTATCCTCTACTCTTTATGCTGCTACCGAACTTGCTGTTGAAGCCAAACAAGGCATGGTAGTCAGTGCACAACATCTGGCATCACAAGTTGGTATTGATATCCTCAAAATGGGGGGCAATGCTATTGATGCTGCGGTTGCTGTGGGCTATGCAGAAGCTGTGGTCAATCCCTGCTGCGGGAATATCGGTGGAGGGGGTTTTATGACCATCCATCTGGCAGATGGTACAGATACTTTCATTAATTTTCGTGAAACAGCACCAGCGGCTGCCAGTGCCAATATGTATCTGGATAAAGAAGGTAATGTTATTAAAGGTGCCAGCTTATATGGTTATAAAGCCATCGGTGTGCCCGGCACAGTTATGGGACTGGATACCGCACTGCAAAAATACGGTACGTTAACCCGGGAGCAAGTCATGGCACCGGCAATCAAGCTGGCACGTGAAGGTTATATCCTGACCCGTGGTGATACGGATATTATGGACACCACTGTCAAACGCTTTGCTCAAGATCCAGAAACTGCCCGCATCTTCCTGCGCAAAGATGGAACGCCTTTCCAGCCAGGAGACAGACTGGTTCAAACTGATTTAGCCAACACGCTGGAGATGATTGCCAAACAAGGGCCAGATGCCTTTTATCACGGTAAAATTCCACAAATCATTGAGGAAACCTCAAAGAAATCTGGAGGGATCATTACAGCGACTGATTTTGTCAATTACACTATCACCGAAACCACACCAGTCACCTGTAGCTATCGCGGATATAAATTTATCTCTTCCCCTCCTCCCAGCTCCGGTGGCGTCACACTGTGCGAAATACTGAACATTGTCGAAGGTTACGATCTCAAATCCATGGGATTCAACTCTGCCGCCTATATCCATACATTGACGGAAGCCATGCGCCACGCCTACATAGACAGAAATACTTACCTTGGTGATCCTGCGTTTATCAAAAATCCGCTTGATCGTCTATTAAGTAAAAGCTATGCAGAATCTATCAGAAAAGAGATACAGCCAAACAAAGCAACTCCGTCAAAACAGGTTCAACCGGGTATTGGCCCACACGAAAAACCAGAAACAACCCACTATTCTGTCGTAGATAAAGATGGTAACGCAGTATCAACAACCTATACCATTAATGGGCGCTTTGGTGCTGTTGTCATCGCCCCTGGTACTGGCTTTTTCCTGAACGATGAAATGGATGACTTTACCACTAAGGTTGGGGAAAAGAATATGTATGGATTAGTTCAAGGAGCAACCAACTCCATCGCCCCTGGTAAGCGCCCACTATCATCCATGAGTCCGACACTCGTGACTAAAGATAATAAAATTTTTCTGGTCCTGGGTTCTCCGGGTGGTTCAAGGATTATCTCTATCACCTTACAGGCTGTTTTGAATATCATTGAGTTTGGTATGCCCCCGCAAGAAGCAGTTAACAGTCCGCGCATTCATCATCAATGGCTGCCAGATGAAGTCTATTATGAACAACGTGGCCTTTCGAAAGACACCTTAAATTTACTGAAAAAAATGGGGTACAAAATGGTAGAGCAGACTCCATGGGGCGCAACTGAATTAATCATGATAGGTTTACCGGGTGCTGCTGGTGTTTCTCCAGCCAATTCATCAGGCAATGATTCCTTCGTCTCAGGCAAAGTTCGCGAAGGATATATCTATGGTGCCAATGATGTACGCCGACCTGCTGGCGCAGCTATTGGCTACTAATGATTAGCAACTATATCTTATGGATTTCAAGATGCAGCCAACAAAGATGTAACTTGAAAGACGACGGGTATAAATAAGAACAGCTAAACAATAAATTATTTTAGGGGCAATGAACGCCCCTAAAATAACAAATGAACTTCAATCAGATTGCGACCAATTTAAATAGCCAAATGATTCGTACTCATTTTGGCTATCTGTTAGGGATTACGGTAATGTAATCACTGACAAAATCTATCAACTTGCTTTTAATGATTACCTCCCATATAGACGCCGCACTAAAACAAAGGGTTTTGCCAGTATCTTCCAGAAGATCAATAATATCAGTTTTCAGTTTTTCCGGTTCATATGCCATAAACAACAAGATGTTGGTATCTAACAGCACTTCCATTAAGAATATTTTCCTTCGAACATATCAATAAGTTCTGCGCTGTTCATATCGTCAAAATTAGCGGGAATACTACCTTTGCCTTTCAGGAAACCTAATTTTCGCTTAGGCTTCTCTTCTCTGTATGCGACGACTTTAACCAGTGCATGACCATCTTTGGCGATCACCACGGGTTCTCCAGTGCGAGCAACTTTCTGAACAATTTTGGACAGGTTGGTTTTCGCATTGTAGATGTTAACTTTTCCCATAACATCACTTCATGATGTACACATTTTGAGCATATTTGTTTTTATTAATCTAGCCAATTAGGCTAGACCAATTTATGGATTTATCGACTGTCAAAGCTGCTCCTGTTGAACTTCATGCTTTGGGATTTTTGTCGAGCCTACGGCGCGATCGTAAATAGCAAACACCATGACAGACAACAGAGTCGGCATTAACCATGCCAGCCCTTGCTCTGCCAATGGCAAATATTCTGCCCATGTTGGTAATAAGTGAACCAGATACTCAGACGCTTTAACCGCATCCAGGATCCCAAATGCCAGGCTAACCAGCATAGCGGGAGCCAAAATACGGGTGAAATTATTCCACCAACGTTTTGTAAAACTCAATAATATCAATGCAATACAAGGCGGATAAATTGCCGTAAGCACCGGAATTGAAAATGCAATCAGATGGCTCAAACCCAAATTAGAAACCAGCATAGAGAACAACCCCAGGCTCAGAACTAGAGAACGATAAGAGAGCGGCAGATAACGGCTGAAAAACTCAGCACAAGCACAGGTCAAACCGACTGCTGTTCCTATACAGGCAAGGAAAATCAATACCGCCAGTAAGAAGCTCCCATAATTTCCAAAGGTATTCTGAACATAAACATGCAGGATCTCTGCACCATTTTTAGCTGTTGGTATTAACGTTCCACTCGCCTCCCCCAATTTGAACAAAGAGAGGTAAACCAGAGTCAGACAAAGCCCTGCAATCAAACCCGCATACATAGCGTAACGGGTCAACAATATAGAAGACTCCACTCCTCTGGAACGCGCAGCATTAACGATAACAATGCCGAATACCATTGCCCCCAGTGTATCCATAGTTAAATATCCATTCACAAAACCATTTGAGAATGGGATTTCCTGATAAGTATTAGAGGCAGGGATAGGGCTACCAGCAGGCCACAATAATGTCGCAATACCCAGGATAGCCAGCGCCAGCATTTTGACAGGAGCCAGTATACGTCCGATATTATCCAGTAATCTCCCCGGATAAAGTGCAATGAGGATCACCAGCAGGAAATAGATGACGCTATAAATAAAAAGCGGAAGCTTACCGTCTCCTGTCAGCGGCGCAATACCCACTTCAAAAGAAACCGTTGCAGTTCTTGGTGTTGCAAACAGCGGCCCAACAGCCAGATAACAGACAGTCGCCAGTACTAAGCCCGCCATTTTACCGATAGGAGAACTCAACGTTTCAATTCCGCCCCCTGCTTTCGCCAGAGCAATAACGGTGATGACTGGTAGGCCTACCGCAGTAATCAAGAAACCAGCAGCAGCAATCCAAACATGCTCACCCGCCTGCAAACCAACCATAGGCGGAAAAATAATATTTCCCGCTCCAACAAACAAGGCAAAGGTCATAAAACCTAATGCCAAAATATCTTTAGATGATAAACGATATGCCATAGTGATTGATAATAAATTATTGTTAAATATGAAATAGTAAATGCTATATATTTAGTTACGCATGTAAATAAAGTAACTATTGCAATTACTGAAATTTTCATTGGTGAGACTAAATTCTTACTTTAATGCGGGGAGCGTTTTATATTCAATGATACCCGTAAGATAAAAAATGATAGTAACAACTAGAATCGCCAATAACAGACCATAAGTAAAGCTTTTATATCGCCAAAAGACAAGTAGCAAACCAAAATGCAGAATAATATCCTAAACTAATTTTTAAAAATAGTGATTATTATTATCTATAATTGAATGCATAATATATGATTTGCATTTTTTATTCATTTTCATCAATAACCCTTAAATTTACCCACCAAGCATCTTCTAATAATTATTGAGTTCAACAGAAAATTTATTAGTTATAATCTATATAGCTTTTCAAAATGACAGGACTATTCCTTACCTCGCACGATGTGTGGGGTAAGGAAACACCACATGCCAATATTCTCACTATTATGAAAAGATATATAGTGGAATTTAGTTTTATATTTATTGATAGATATTATTATTATTTTATAGGAAAGACAGAGCCAACAGGTATCAAAGCGGCATTGATTTATGCCGCCCGAATTATTTTCTTACAGAAGAATTAATGAGTTGTATATCAGCCTTATCCCTGCTGGATTTCATGCTTTGGAAGTTTGCTTTCTCCCGCAATGCGATCATAAATAGCAAATACTACCACTGACAACAGCGTCGGTATTAACCATGCCAGCCCTTGATTTGCTAATGGCAAATGAGTTGCCCATTTAGGCAGTAAGTGTGATAAATACTCAGATGATTTCATGGCATCCAAAACCCCAAACATCAGGCTGACCAACATAGCAGGAGCCAGAATACGGGTGAAGTTATTCCACCAACGAATAGTAAAACTTAATAATATCAGTGCGATACAAGGCGGATAAATTGCTGTGAGCACCGGAATTGAAAATGTAATCAGATGGCTCAAACCCAAATTGGAAACCAGCATGGAGAACAACCCCAGGCTTAGAACCAATGTGCGATAAGAGAGCGGCAGATAACGGCTGAAGAACTCAGCACAAGCGCAGGTTAAGCCTATTGCAGTTACCATACAGGCTATGAAGATCAATACCGCAAGAAAAAAGCTTCCATAGTTACCAAAAACACTCTGAACATAAGCATGCAGGATAGTCGCACCATTGTCAGCTTTTGGTACTAGTATGCCGCTGCCTTCCCCCAATTTGAACAAAGAGAGGTAAACCAGAGCCAGACAAAGCCCTGCAATCAAACCAGCCCACATAGTATAGCGGGTCAACAATGAAGAAGATTCCACCCCTCTGGAACGCGCAGCATTAACAATAACAATGCCAAATACCATTGCGCCAAGGGTATCCATGGTTAAATACCCATTCACAAAACCATTTGAAAACGGAATTTCCTGATAAGTCTCAATAGCAGGAATAGAATGGCCCGCTGGCCATAACACAGCGGCAACGCCCAGAATTACCAATGCCAGTATTTTGATTGGTGCCAACACATGTCCAACGCTATCCAGTAATTTGCCCGGATAAAGTGAGACCAAAACCACCAGTAAGAAATAGATTATGCTGTAAATGAAAAGCGGAAGTTCTCCGAAGCCTACCAACGGAGCAATACCTACTTCAAAAGAAACTGTCGCAGTTCTCGGTGTTGCAAACAGCGGGCCAACAGCCAGATAACAGACAGTCGCCAGTATTAAACCCGCAGTCCTACCGATAGGGGAACTCAGTGCTTCAATCCCGCCACCTACTTTCGCCAAAGCAATAACGGTAATGACAGGTAGACCTACAGCAGTAAGCAAAAAACCAGCGGCAGCGACCCAAACATGCTCACCCGCCTGCAAGCCAACCATAGGTGGAAAAATGATATTTCCCGCACCAACGAACAGAGCAAAAGTCATAAAGCCTAATGCCCAAATATCCTTAGATGATAAACGGTATGTCATAATGATTGTTAACTTATTGTTACTGAAAGAATTGCATATGCAATAGTTACTATTACAAATACTTGAATTTTCACTGGCGAAACAGGATCCTGGTTTAACAGTCAGTGATAAGTATCATATTTCCTGATACTCGCAAGACACAGAATGGTAGTGGTAAGAACAGCTAGAATCGCCAACAACTGCCTCCAAGTAAAACTTTTATAGCGCTAAAAGGCAAGTAACAAACCAAAAAGCAGAGTAATATCTCAAACTAATTTTTAAAACTAGTGATTATTATCATCTATCATTGAATACACACTATATGATTTGCACTTTTTTTATTCACTTTGATTAATAAATCATTTTTTTGCCCGTGTTATTACCATTAATTACATTAACCTTTTGATTTTTTAATCAGTTTACCTATATCAGAGACAACAAGCGGCTGAGGCAACAAGAAACTAAATGTGGAACCCTTGCCTACAGTGCTTGAAATATCGAGATGTGTATTGTAATGAAGCAAAGCATGTTTCACGATCGCCAACCCCAACCCACTTCCACCTGTTTGTCGTGAACGAGCACGATTAACCCGATAAAAACGCTCAGTCAGGCGCGGTAAATGTTCTTGGCTGATCCCTTGACCATTATCTTCGACTTTGAACAGTGCTCCCTGAGAGGATCTAGACCAACTAACTACAATGCGAGTACCTTCCACTGTGTGGTTAATCGCATTGTAAACAAGGTTCGACATTGCACTTCTCAGTTGTTCTTCATTCCCGAAAACCCGTAGTTTTTCATCGATATCAAACGCAATATCATACCGTTTATCTGCCAGTGTCAGCATTTCTTGCTGCAATAAAGCCAACATAGCAGGCACATCAACAATATCATGCATATCCACCTGCGATCCGATTTCAATTCTGGAGAGATGCAATAGTTGTGTAACCAGACCATCCATTCTTCGGATCTGCTCCTGCATTATCCCGATCGCTTTCTGGTTTGTTTCTCTACTCAGCTCCTGATCCTGCATCATTTCCAGATAACCTTGCAGTACTGTTAATGGTGTTCTCAACTCATGACTGGCATTGGCAAAAAAATCGCGTCGGAAATTTTCCAATCGCCGCTTTTGTGTAATATCACGGGCGATCATCAATAGTAGCCCTTCTGCATATGGCATTAACTGGAATTCCACCAAATGACTATTATTTAATTCGATAGAAAGAGGGTAAGTAAAATCGCCCGCAGTCATATAACGACTGAAATCAGGATAGCGAAGCAAATTAAAAATAGGCTGCCCATTATCCTCAGGCCAGCGGAATCCTAATAAATGTTGAGCTAAGCGATTACACCAGAAAATATTACCTTCCACTGTCATCATCACCAGCGCATCCGGTAATGATTCCGCCCCACTACGGAACCGTTTTATCAGTAATGCCAACTCCCGACGACGCTTACGGTTACGTTGCTGCAACTGATAAATGCCATAAAATATGGGTTCCCAACCACCACGACCTGAAGGAGGCAACATACTGCGATCCAGCCAAAGCCAGTCTGATAATTTCAGCAAGTTGTAACCATGCCATACCAGAGCCAGCAATAATGCAACCACCAGCAACCACGCCAACTGACCAATAAAGAAAGATAAAATGATCGCAGGCAGACAAAAAACAAACAGACCCAGTACTAACTGCTTCCAGGATAACCGCTCCAGCACGTGATTCTCTCCGGCATGAAATTAAATGCTTATCATAATTATTTGTTTTACTTAACTTTTTACCTGATTTTGCTCATCTGGTTTTGTTCACTAAGTGGTATTCAACAAATCTGCCCACATAAGACCTATCCACATAAGGACTTCGACATAAAGACTATCCACACAAAATCTATCCACACAAAATCTATCCACAAAAATCCAAGCGATAAAAACCAGACAGATTAATAACGGGTGGAGAAACGATAACCTGTACCACGAACAGTCTGTACCATTTTATCGTGTCCACCGGTTTCAAGCGCCTTACGTAATCGACGGATATGCACATCAACAGTACGATCTTCCACATAAACATTCGTTCCCCATACATAGTTGAGTAACTGTTCACGGCTATAAACACGTTCAGGATGTGTCATGAAAAAGTGGAGCAGTTTGAATTCTGTTGGCCCCATATCCACATCCTGCCCCTGACTGGAAACTCGATGGGATACGGAATCCAACATCAACCCATTCATATTGATAATGTCTTCCGCTGCCATGGGAGATATACGACGCAATACAGCTTTAACACGAGCAATCAATTCTTTTGGAGAAAATGGCTTAGTGATGTAATCGTCTGCGCCAACATCAAGCCCACGAACCCGATCTTCTTCTTCTCCCCTCGCAGTCACCATGACGACAGGAATATCTTTGGTATTACTGCTGCGCTTCATTTGTTTAATAACTTGTATTCCTGAGCCACCAGGCAGCATCCAGTCCAATAATACTAAATCAGGGTAAGGCTCCGACAAACGCCCGATAGCTGTATCATAATCTTCTGCTTCAACAGGTTCATACCCGTTCTGCTCCAGCACAAAACACACCATTTCACGAATCGGGGTTTCATCTTCAACAACCAAAATACGTCTAACCATGGTTAATCCTGCCAATATTATTGACGTCAGCAAAACTCACAGTAATTCATTGTGAGTCAATTTTATTACAGTTTTATGAAATCCTGCCGTCTTCATCATAAAACTGTAATCAACATTACAGGGAATTTATGACATCGCTGCCATATTTCATTGTGGTTGCGAAGCTGCTCGAAAACCTGCGAATGAAATCATAATTACACACGACATCCCTTGAGTACTCATTATAATTAATAGCCGGACGGAAAAGCGGAAAGCTGAAACAGCAAAAAAAAAAACAAAACAAGAAAAGCAAGGTAAGAAAAACAGAGTAAAAAATATGCGAATCATTCATACGTCAGACTGGCATCTTGGGCAATATTTCTTTACCAAAAATCGTGCCGCAGAGCATCAACACTTCTTACAGTGGCTTATTGGGCAAATAAATGAATATCAGGTTGATGCCTTGATTATCGCCGGAGATGTTTTTGATACGGGCTCTCCACCCAGTTACGCCCGTGAGTTATACAACAGGTTTGTCGTGGACTTACAATCTACTGGCTGTCAGCTCGTTATTCTTGGTGGAAATCATGATTCCGTCGCCACACTCAATGAATCAAAGACCTTATTTTCTTACCTGAATACTACCGTCATTGCTTGTGCAGAAACTGATATCCAACAACAAATTAAGTTACTGAATAACAAAAGTGGTCAACCTGGAGCCATTCTCTGTGCCATTCCTTATCTGCGCCCACGGGATATCATGATAAGCCAAGCGGGGCAATCAGCCATCCAGAAACAGCAGGTATTACAAGATGCTATTACGGAACACTATCATCAGCTCTATCAACAGGCTTGCCTATTACGGGAACAACTTGGTCGCCCTCTGCCGATTATCGCAACCGGGCATCTGACCACTGTAGGGGCTTCTACCTCGGATTCTGTCCGAGATATTTATATTGGCACACTGGATGCCTTCCCCGCTCAAGCGTTTCCTCCTGCTGACTATATTGCTCTGGGGCATATTCATCGTCCACAACTTATCAATCAGGCTGAATATATTCGTTACAGTGGCTCACCCATCCCCTTAAGTTTCGATGAAGTCGGGCAAGAGAAAAGTGTCTGTTTGGTTGAATTTAAGGAGGACAAGTTTAATGGTGTCACCCTGTTACCCATTCCTGCTTATCAGCCCATGCAATTAATCCGGGGGAATTTGCAGCAAATCGAGGAACAATTACAAACTTTCAGTGACTATCAGGGAGAACGTCCTATTTGGCTGGATATTGAAGTTGCAACTCAAGATTACCTGCATGACATTCAGAAACGCATTCAGTCTATGGTTGTCGATCTGCCAGTCGAAATTATCCTTTTACGGCGTAGTAAAACCACACGACAAATCTTATTGTCGGAAAAAAACAAAGAGACACTTACCGAATTGAGTGTATACGAAGTTTTCGAAAGACGACTGGCATTAGCCGAAATTGACGATCAAACGCAGAAACAACGCCTGACTACCCTTTTCAGGCAAACACTGGACGATATTGCTCAGCAACATACCCAGTAATAACGACTCAGAAACTATAGTTCAAAAACTATAGTTCAAAAACAATGGCTCAGAAAAAAGAGTAGGATGCAATAGCATGAAAATTCTTAGCTTACGGCTAAAAAATATTAATTCCCTACAGGGTGAATGGAAAATCGATTTCACAGCAGAGCCTTTTGCCAGTAACGGATTATTTGCTATTACCGGCCCGACAGGTGCAGGAAAAACGACCTTGTTGGATGCTATCTGCCTCGCCTTATATCACGAAACCCCACGGCTCAAGACCATTTCAGCCAATCAGAATGAATTAATGACCCGCCATACAGCCGAATGCTTGTCAGAAGTTGAGTTCGAAGTTAAAGGGGTTGCTTATCGTGCCTTCTGGAGCCAGCGTCGTGCCCGCAATCAAGCTGACGGCAAACTCCAGCACCCGAAAGGAGAATTAGCAGACAAAAAAACAGGCAAGATTTTAGCTGACAAGATACCGGATAAAAAAGAGAAAATTGCTGAAATAACTGGTCTTGATTTCAAACGTTTTACTAAATCTATCCTCCTGTCACAAGGTGATTTTGCCGCATTCCTAAATGCAGATGATAAAGACCGTGCCGATCTACTGGAAGAACTAACCGGTACAGAAATTTATGGCATCCTGTCGCAGGAAATTTATCAACGCCACAAAGACGCCCAATCTGAATTAAGTATCCAACAAGCAAAGGCTTCTTCAATTGAATTATTAACTCTGGCACAGATCGAAGAATCCCAAAATCAGCAACAACAGCTTATCGCAGCAGAAATTCAGCTCAACCAACAAATTAAAGACTTACAGACAACCGAACATTGGCTCGTACGACAAAATGAATTAGAGCAAACATTAACTAATAACAAATTACTTTTTCAGCAGGCAGAGCAAGCTATTCAAGATGCCTACCCCCAATTACAACAACTGGCTGTCAGTGAGCCTGCCGAAAAACTTCGCTCATTGTGGGATGCTCAAAATCGGGCTTGTAATGAAAAGCAACGGCTTGATGAGCAACACAAAAAAATAGCACATGAGATTGAACAACAATGTTCTTTATTACAACCAGCCCAACGAAAGCAGGTTGAGCTGGAAAATACCCAAAAAGAGCATATACAGCACCATATGCGGCAGGAAAAACTGATTGCTGAGCACATTGTGCCACTCGATCATAAGATTGAAATTCAATCGAAAGATTTGCTCACTCAAGAAAAAGAAGTTACTGCATATCATCGTGAACTGACAGAAATATTGTCTCAATATCAAGTGACGAAAACTCAGTACACCACACTGAATAAAGAACAAAAAACGCTGGAAACATACTACGAAGAACACTCTTATTTCCGTAAGATAGAAAGTAAACTGCCTGAATGGAAACAGCTCTTTTCTCGCCAGAAAGAAAAACAAAGCCATATAACCAGGCTCAGACAAAAAAACCAGCAAATTACCACTGAGCTAACCTGTACAAATGAGCATCTGAATGCCTTAAATACGGTGCTGGTACAACAAGCTGCACAAAACCAGCCATTACAGGATGAACTGATCCTTGCCGAAAAAGAACTGAGTAGCTTGCAGGCCATTCACCCATTGGAACAGTTACAAAAACAGTTATCAGATTACCAGTCACAACTCAGTTCACAAAACCAACTGGAGATTTTGCAGCCCCAGATCCAGCAATTACAGGCAACGATTTCAGATAATCAGGCACAACTTGCACAAACTCAGATATTACTGGAACCTTTACCCACTCAGATAACCGCTCTTGAACTGCAATTAACAGAAACGCAGCAACATCATCAGGATTTAGCTGAACGTATCCGTCTGGAACAGCGGATCATCAGCCTGGAACAAGAACGCAACCAATTGAAGGAAGGTGAAGCCTGTCCGCTTTGTGGGGCAACGCATCACCCTTTGATCACCGAATACCAAAATATCGCCCTGCCAAAATCAGAAGAGCGCTTAAAAGTCCTGAGCCAGAAAACAGAACAGTTACAAGGAGAACGCTCTGCTTTACAGCAAAAACAGCAGCTTCAACAAGAGCGAAGTGAGCAATTACAGCAATCCATTACACACCTCACCTCTCAACTGGCAGAGATGATTAAACAGTGGCAACACCATTACCAACAGCTACAATCCTCTGAATTTACAGTAGATGAATTATCAGCAGAAACAGGGGATATAGGTCATTTTATTGATCAACGGAAAGCGGCTTACCTACAACACCAGAAACAGTACGAAACACTATTACAAGCTGAAAAACAGTATCAGACTGCGGAAAAATCGCTATCGAATCATCGTGAACAGTCCAAATCGTACGAACAAGAAATCGCTCTGGAAAGGGTCAAACAAGATACTTATCAGAGACAATTAACTGAAAATACAGCAGAGCTGCGCCAGACAGAAGCAGAATGCACAACCATAACAGAACAGCTAACCTCCGAATTACATGATACGCCATTTGTACTACCGGAACCGCCGGAGGCTGAGAACTGGTTACAGCTACGTGATAACGAATTAAAAAACTATCACGCTTCGCGAGAAAAGTGGCAACAATTACAACGGGAACAGGCAGCCCTGCAAAGTAAACTTGATGAACTGAAAAAGCAAAAAGATAAGCTGATCGATAAACTGCAAACATTGAGTGAACAGCAACAACAGCAAAAACTGTTATTGCAAAAAACACAACAAGAGCGTTATCAATTATTTGGCGAACAATCCATCAGTGCCATCCGTCAGGAATTACAGCAAAAGACAAATAAATTGGATACCGCCTATAAACAAGCGACGACAGCTTTGCAGCAGTTACAGGACAAAATGAATCAATTAACGGGCGCAGCCAGTGAAATTGAACGAAACTATCACACTGCCGAAACCGAGTGTAAATTAACATCCAACGCTTTCCAACAAGGGTTGCACCAACAAGGTTTTTCTAATCAAGCTGCTTTTGAGCAAGCTTTGCTGATGCCTGAACAGCGAGAAGTTCTGCAACAATTACAAGAACAACTGACCAAACAGAGCCTGCAAGCTAAAACACGATACTACGAATCAGAAGTTATATTACAACGGCATAGAGAAAAATCACCGTTACTGCTGAAACAATACGAACCGTCACAAGTAACCGAACTCTTGGCTAATATCACCGATGAACTGAAACAAAATAATCAGCTACAAGGCGCAGTAAAAAACCGACTCAACAGCGATGCTAATCGTCGGCATCAGCAACAGGAACTACTGACACAAATTGCCCTTTCACAACAAAACTACGATGACTGGAGCTATCTCAATAACTTACTCGGCTCCGCTGATGGTGCCAAGTTCCGGCGTTTTGCTCAAGGGTTAACATTGGATCATTTAGTCTATCTGGCAAATATTCGGTTAGAAAAATTACACGGCCGCTACTATCTACAGCGAAAACGACAAAGCAAAGATGATGGTGGATTAGAATTACAGATTGTCGATACCTGGCAAGCCGATGCAATTCGAGATACCAAAACCCTCTCAGGTGGTGAGAGTTTCCTCGTTAGTCTGGCGCTGGCATTGGCTCTGTCTGATCTGGTCAGCAACAAAACTCAGATAGAATCCCTGTTCCTTGATGAAGGCTTTGGTACTCTGGACTCAGAAACCCTTGATATCGCTCTGGATGCTCTCGATCACCTGAATGCAACAGGAAAAACCATCGGTGTTATCAGCCATGTTGAAGCGATGAAAGAGCGTATCCCTGTGCAAATCAAAGTAGAAAAAATGAATGGATTAGGCGTCAGTAAGTTATCGCCGGAATTTAGTGTTCATTGCCATAACAGAAGTTGATATAACAAGATCATAAGGGAATTTGCCTGCCGTAAAATCCGTCCAGAGACGGATTTTACGGTGCAATATTGATAATTGTTCTAGATATTAGTTATACACCTATCGTCAGAACCGCCAGACAAAACCAGCATTAACACTATTGTCCTGATGTGCGGAAGATAACAATCCACTATAACCAAGCGTAAATGACACATTCTTGCCTGCTGTCATTTCAGCATTTGCCTTCAAGACAAGGCCATCACGCGAAACCGGAACACTGTGGGTAACGAAAATTTTGTTACTTCCACGAAACGCTGAACTCACCGCGCGTTCACGTTCACCATACTGGTGTTGCCAACCTAACTCACCATGCAGGGCAACAGTCGCTCCCCACTTGGTCTGCCAATCATGGTTAGCACGTAATCCAAGTGTGGAAAGCGTTGCTTCTGTATGTTGTTTATCAGCCTGAAGCGCTACGGGGCCACCATTTTCGTTAATACCATTATTACGGAAACCAACATAAGAAAGATTTATAAACGGTTCCAGACTTACCGGAGCTACAGGCAGATTGTACGCAGCTTCAACGAATAACTGTGCCGTCCGACCACCATATTTTGCTTCCCCGCGATCGTACTGATAGCCATAGTTGACAGGACGATTGGTATCAATGCGATGCCAGGTGTATCCACCTCCGGTACGCAGCGCCAGATCACCAAAGCGACGATCACCATAAAGAGCGATGTGATAATTATTACTGTCGGCACTGGTATGGTAGCCACCGTCAAGAGAGGTACGGGTATAACCAGTGGCGATACCAAAATGACTATAATTATCAATCGAACCGTCAGCTCCGAGTAGTACCCCGTAAGTGGAAGACTGATAGCCAGTAGCATTAAGTGTACCGGAGCCATGACTCCATGCCCCAAGCAAACGAACCCACGCTCCCTTATTCTCTCCATGATTACCATCTGCATGATTACTATCTACGTTATTATTCTCCGCATAAATACCGGATGATAACGAACGACCTTCAGCCTGCCTCAATCGGGCATTCAGGGTATCACGCAAGTAACGGCTTTCATTAACCAATGCAGAAGTTATGTCCGCATGGATCTGTCCATCAAGTTGTTTGAAAGCAGGACGAACCTGATCGGCAGAAGTAGAAGGCAAAATACTCTCGTAAACCGGATTACCCGCACCGAGGGAATCAACAGCACCAGCCACAGAGCGTTCATTCTGCGTCAGTGCTACATCGGCAAAAGCGGTATTATTACGGGCTATATTGAGCGTCACTTGACTGGGTTGATATGACAAGTTAGTGTTCAAAAAGAGGTAGTTAGAATCAACTTTATCAAAACGCCCGCTGATATCTTTTTCTGTACTGAGAATATGATACTGCCGACCTGTCAGGTTATACGCTTTATCGTCAGCAAGATTATCGCGAGAAAGGAGGTTATTACTGTTCAGGAGAGCGATTTCTACCTTACCGCCGTTGATTTGTACCTTACCCCCTGCATGGATGCTGTCATTGCGTCCAGCAGATGTGATTTCAACAGAATAACGGGAGTCAGCCTCAAAGGTAACTTCACGAGAAACATTGAGTTTACCAATAGAATAACCCGGACTGACCGTTCCTCCACGCTGAACCACAAGGGAACCGAGGGTGCCATAACCACTGAATACACCGTTATCTTTTACCAGAACAGAGGAAGCCAGCAAATCGCTGATCCCCAATAATCCCTGTTTAACTACTGTCGGGCCAGAATAAGTATTCTTGCCAGTGAGAAATAACGCACCATTACCCTGTTTGGTTAACCCACCGTGGCCACTGATATCATTACTCCAGATATCAAATTCACACTGTCTGCCTTCACAAACACGTTCGGTCGGTTTGCCTTTGTCGAGAACAGCACCAACGCCGGGAATATCAGCGATAAACTGTCCATCCCCATAAATAACACCCTCTGGATCAGGAATACGAAAAGTCGTTGGAATATCCTCTGCCGTATAAAACATGCCAGGGCCATTTATCGCTTTACCGAGGTTAATCATTCCCCAACCGTAAATCTCATCAATGCCTGGTTTGCCCATATCAGTAGCAGTAGTACGAAGCACAGAAGAAACCTGAGCACCACTCATATACGGGAAACGCTCCATCAGAATAGCAATACCACCAGCAGCGTGAGGGGCTGCCATTGAAGTGCCACTGAATTTTTCATAATCGGTTTTTAGCGTATCCACACTTGTGCCATTTATCACTGAGCTATATATGTAACTACCAGGTGCACTGACACACAAACTGGCGGTATAACCACAGCGGGATGAAAATCCACTGATACTATAGGTACTATAGGGAATTTTATTGCTGCTATTCGCATCCTTTTGCACACTGGCAACCGTCAACCAGTTTGGTGCTATATCTGGGACAAACCAGGCCAAACCCGCTATAGCATCCGGTTCATTATAGTTGCCGCTGTTACCCGCAGCAAAAATGGTCACAATGCCATTACGCCCGGCATCAATTGCGCCCTGATACGCACCACCCGGTTTTGTTCCCAATATTGGTTTGATTTGATCGAACTGTTTCTGGGCATGTTCCAGATGGAAATGTGGCCCTTTGGGATCCCTCCCTGCATCTTCAAGCTTTTTATCAATACCAATGCCCCAACTGTTATTGATAATACGGGCTCCACTTGCTATCAGTGCATCCCATCCAGCCTGATATACACCACCGTCATTACCTAAAATAATGCCATCCTCAGGGCCGGGATCGCCATTTTCAGCACTAATGATTTGGGCATCATAGGCCACACCATGCATTTTCCCGCCATCACGGCTACCGGCAGCAATACCAGCAACATGAGTACCGTGATTTCCCAATTTGCCCCCCCGTTGTTGGCTCGGCGTACCATCGTAAGAGAAGGGATCACCTTTCTTCACCGCAATATAGGGATCGGTATACTCACGTATTCCGAAGGTGTAAAGATTGATCACCTTATCTTTTCCTACAAACTCAGGATGCTTAGCGTAAACAGCCTGATCAAATATTCCTAGTTTGATCCCTTTACCGGTATAGCCTTTTGCATATGCTTCATCTGCGTGAATAGCACCAAGCCCCCACTCTGCAAGGAATTCACCTGAGTGCCAACTGGCAGGATCGCCCAACTTACCAGTTTCAATATAATTTTCCGCATATGCTCCGACGCTGCCAGCCGCAAGACAACAAGCAACGGCATAGTAAAGTACACATGGTTTCGTTTTGAATAAATTAGTTTTGAATAGATTAGTTTTGAATAGATTAATTTCGGATGGGGTATTCTTAAATAGACCTGTCTTTTTCTTATTCATTTCAATCACTGTCCATTGTTGATTTGCCAAAACATCATTGCCATACCGCAAAAAAACTCTGTAACGAACTCAAAGGGATTGACGCAAATAACACTGCGATATTTTTCTTTGCCAATAAATCCCACATGAATCAATAATGACACACGCAGAATTGCACACTTAATTAACAATTAATATTCATTTATATAACTTTATTTAATAGGGTGTACCAACGAATAACATTTATGGTGGGGAAATTTTTCCTAAAGGAGAAAGGGGATCTCCCACTACTGGCAGAGATCATTTTCAATATAGGAGAAGAGAAACAAACAATGAGATGTATTTCATAGCTCACACAATCTTGATCTATAATACGGCTCCTTTTACAACATATTCAAAACACCATGGAACGATTTATAGAAAACGCTATGTATGCCTCTCGCTGGCTACTTGCACCCGTTTATTTTGGTTTATCACTGGCCCTGTTTGCTCTGGCTATAAAATTCTTTCAGGAAATCATTCACATCCTGCCACATATCTTTTCGGTTGCTGAATCAGAACTTATCCTGACCCTACTTTCTCTGATTGACATGGCACTGGTTGGTGGGTTGTTGGTAATGGTCATGTTTTCCGGCTACGAAAACTTTGTTTCCACACTGGATATTGAGGAAAACAAGGAAAAGTTGAATTGGTTGGGAAAAATGGACGCGACGTCACTCAAAAATAAGGTTGCGGCTTCTATTGTTGCCATTTCATCAATTCATTTACTGCGTGTCTTTATGGATGCCCGCAATGTTCCAGACAATAAATTGATGTGGTATGTCATTATCCACCTCACTTTTGTTATATCAGCATTTGTGATGGGATATCTGGATAAACTTACACGCCACCATCATTAACAAAGAATTCTATCCAACATGTCTCTCCCCTGATGCCAGCCTGATATCATTTGCTGGCATTACGGGAAACTCCTTTTTTTCGTGATGAATTGTTACGGGCTGTTTCTTTCTGTAACTCCTCAATAAACCTGTCTACAACCATTTCAACTGTTTCACTTCTGGTCGCACCGAGCCTGTTGGACAGCCCATCTATTTTTCTGATAACAGACATCCTCAACGACAGTGAAATCGATCTTTTTTTCTCCTTATCAAGGTATACATGGCTGGTCGCTTCCTTAGATTTAAAGTTGTTATGCTGAGTAAGCAGTTCTTCAATTCTGCGGACTTCTTTCCTGGTTAACATCCCCTTATCAACTAATTGGTAAGTGTTTCCCATTTTGCTAAACCGGATGTCAGCACAATAATGATCCCTCAATTCTCTTAAGGTGCGAGTCAGTGTCGGTTCAGAACAACTGAGCGCCTCGATCACCTTCACCTTACTGACAGGCTTTTCATGCGAAAGTAGCAAAGTTAATTTGAAATTTCTAAGTTGTTTGGGGCTAAGTAACATCGTTTTCAATTACCGGGTCAGGAATACTAATTCCTAATATCAACTATAAACACAACATCCAGCATAGCTTTTCGTTCTGGTAAATCAATATTAAAACAGGTTAAAAGTTCCATAGTTTTCTCCACCAGCTCCCGAACAGAGGCCGTTATATTTCGCCCGTTCCAGAATATTCACCGCCCAACGCCAGTGCGTAGCAGGTTCACACATTGCCCCCTGAAATTTGAATACCGCCTGATTTGAATTGAGGATCTGTAAAGCATCATCGTAATCACGAGTATTCACCATCAAGGCCCGATGAATATGTTCTATTTGCCCCGGATGAATAGCCGTTTTCCCAACAAGTCCATGAGCTATATCCAGTGCCAGCTCTTTCTCAAGCAACTCCAGATTATCAATATGCTCACAAACCGGCGCAGTTAAATGAAAACCCCGCGAGCCAAAAACAGCTACCAGCATTTTGATCACATACCCCATCGGGCCATCATATAAGGTAAGGTCACGCGAGCGCCGCATAGAAATCAGGTTCATCAGATCGTTACCACCAATACGTAAAGCAATAATACGCTCATAACAAGGGTGGGATTTAAGCTTATCGGCGAGTTGATTCATTTGTTGCACATCAAAAACATCTTCAGTTTCCAATGTCGGCATGATCCCAAGATGAGTTGCGGCGACAATCTCCCACCATTCAGATAATGACACCTGCGTAAATTTAGGCAAAACCAAGCCAGCGACAGCACTAAGATTAACAGTATCGACCAAATATCGTCCCATTGATTCATTGCGTGGACGGATAAAAATCAGAGGATGATGATGTTTAATATCGGCAACAGCATTCTTTGACTCTGCCAGTGCCTGTAATACAAACACGAGATTTTCGATAGCATGGGGGATTTCCTGTTCAGTGACTGAATCCTCCAGACAGATCACCAGAGAGCGCAGCCCTACAACTTTATTGTGCAGCACAATCTCAGTAATATTCTGGCGGGTCGCTGGCATATACAACGTTGCACCAAGCTGATTTGCGGAAGGGATCGATTTCATCAGACTACCTTTTTCATGCTACTTTTCATGCTACTTTTTTTATAATCGTTACCGCGCGATATTGGCCTATTAAATCGCCCACCTCTGTAATAGCAACATTTTTCTGCTGCGCTAAATAAACCAGCAAAGCGATATCAGGATCAGCCAGTGATCGGACAAATACCTGTTCCGGTATACGCCGCAAGACCGCGCGGGTTGCTTCTGCAATTCCAGGTTTGATACGGTTAATATTATCGATCTTATAGATGTCAGCAAGCGTTGAAATTACGGTCTTACTCAATTGCAGCAACGCCATTTTTTCCTGCGGTTGCCAATCCGCTGCTGGTACGGTCGTCAAATCTAAGCGATCACGGTATTCCGCGACAGTATCAACTAACAACTTGCTGCATTCAAACTCACTCAGATGAGCACATTTCACACAACCGTGCAACCCTTCTTCACGCCAAATTGAACGCGATATCAGCCCAGATACAGGAGCTCCCATGATGCCGAAAGGAATTAACCAATCATCATCGCAAGCTGCCAGCCATGAACATCCACACGGATCAGCCAGCACCACCAAACGGGGAATCGCCGAATAGCCAGCTCGTCCTGCCAGCGAGCGGGATAATTCAGCCATGATTGCGCCTTTGCCTGTCCAGCCATCTACAAACACCAACCCTTCCGTGCCATGCTGCTGTTCTATAAATGACAGTGCTACGTTGTCAATACCACGGTCCCGTATGATACTGATCCCATAGTGATAAGAGCGTTTTCCCATCTTCCGCAAAGTTTGATGCAGCATGACGCCTAAAGGCACTCCCGCCCTGACCAAACTCGCCAGCACAATCGGTGTATCACCAAAGCGTAATATCAGAGACTTGGCAAGCATGACAACTTCCGTTGCCAGTCTGGCAGCTCCCAGTTGCAACGCTTTATCGAACAAATCTAAATGATAAGAGGTTGGCTCTGGTTCCTGACTCAACATATCAGAATAATGACGAGCACCAGATTGAATTAACTGCTCTTTAACCTCAACCGGGGTCATTTCAATCTGAACGGGTTCCAGCAAAAATTGGATATCATCAGCAGCATAAGAACCAGAAAAAGGAGCAAAGCCATTCATTTATTTATAGTTCCGATAGTTGTATTAAAAACTGGCTTAATCATAAGTTATAATTTCTACACAAGGAGCGACAAGAGATAATTGCGCGATTAACGCTGGATCAACCGAGGTTTTCGGTGTTTCAAGGCAAAGCAGTATACGATCGAACTGTTGGTGTGCAACGTTATAGAGGAAATTTGGAATTCCTAATCCGTAATTATCCGTAAATGCCATAACAGACTGAATTGCATGCCCACAAGAGATAGGAGAACGGGTTGTCGAACCAAACTTCACAGATGCACCTTCCTGTTCAAGCCGTTCCGCCAGCAAAAATGGTTGCCAGACAAACTCGCTGGAACCCAGTACCAGCACCCTCTCACCGGCTTTGGCCTGAATATCAGTACCAAGATCATACTGAATATCAGCCAATCCCAGACGTCCCCAGTTTTGAATACCGATAATATCGGTCTTTCCCCGTGCTGTGATATTGACTTGAGGCATGACAGGAACAGGGGCAGAACTATCTGCCTCCCACTGCCAATTTCCTTCAATCAAAGAAACAGTAGAGACAGGGAGCGGACAGCGTCTTATGATGCTTTGACCACTCCAGTCCGTCAGTGTCACTGTGATGATATGTTCTATTTGATCCAGCCCGGCATGACACAAGGCCTCGAACAGATTAAGAAAGGTATTACCGGTAGTCGCTTCATCATCGATCAGAACAAGGGTACGGGCACTGCTTACCCGTTGACGCAGATGATTTTCTTTCGGCCAGTAAATCAGATGATCTGTTGCATGGCTATGATCCTCTTTAAATTCACACAACAGTTCACCTTCTACCGGATGGCGCGTTGATGTCAGAAACACCGAAGAGGCCACGTTTTGCCGCGTCTCCTGGAAAACGCCGGCGGCCAATCCGACCGCCGTTTCTGCCATACCGATATAGAGCACAGGGCCAGACAAATTAATCGGAAACTGTTCTGACAATTGCCGATAAACAGCTCGCATAATAGATGGGCTGACGGGAATATGGCGGCCCAATACTTTGCTGACAAATAAGAATGCTCTTTTAGGATTACGGCGTTCAGCAATATCAAACAATGTTTCCAAAGACGTTACACCACGTTCAGCCATAACAGTCAAAGTTCCGCTATTTAACTGTTTCTTATAGAACTGGCTGTTATCAACCTGAGATAGGTAACGCTGAAGATGATTACATACTGTCATACTAAAGAAGCCTTTTAAAAAAATTTCAGCCATTGCAAAAAGTGATGCGGTGACAGTTGTGATGCTTTCATAAAATAAATTTCCCTTTCATAAACTAAATCTTGTTACTCAAAAAATGCCTATTGCTAAATTGCCGTTGGTCACAATGGATACATTCGTTTTCCAGTCTAAATTCGGTGAAATATGCATCGCAGTCTAGAACTGAGATTCTGCTTATGTCAATCATAATATGATTTTTTATGATCAAATTTTGTTTGACTTTTTATCATGGACAAGAAATCATAAAAAGCGAAGCCAGGTTGCTCTCTATCATGCATTTAATAGAGATGTGCAATTTGTGGGGATCATAATATGACAGGATTTTAAGCATATATCTGGTCATATTATGATTTTTTCCATAAGTGAAATTATCGCAATTCATCGATAACGATTTACGATAAAAAACAATTCACGATAAAAACAATTCACCGATAAATAAGAGGTGTTATTAATGGTTTCATTAAGTAAAAATCAGTCAGTCTCTCTCAGTAAACAGAGCACTTCACTGGCTAAAATTGATTTTGGTCTGGGATGGGATCCTGTAGCCCCAAAAAAAAGTTTCTTGTCACGCTTATTCGGCGGAGACAATAATGAAATCGATCTGGATGCAAGCTGCATCCTGCTTGATAAATTCGGTAATACCCTTGATGTTGTCTGGTTTGGTCAACTGAATTCAGAATGTGGTTCTGTAAAACATAGCGGCGATAACCTGACTGGTGAAGGTGACGGAGATGATGAAGTCATCAGCGTCGATTTGATCAAACTGCCTGCCGATGTTGAATATCTTGCCTTTACCGTTAATAGCTTTCGAGGCCAAACCTTTAATGATGTTGAGAACGCTTTCTGCCGCGTTGTTGATCAAAACGGCAAAGAGCTGGCGCGCTATCAGTTAAACGAACAAGGCGCTCATACTGGCATTATTATCTCTTCTCTGTGCCGTAACAGTGGTCAGTGGGATTTTACCGCACATGGTGTTGCTTGCCGTGGGCGTACCATTGAAAATATGTCTCCACAAATCGTTGAAACGGTGGTGCGCTAATGAACCTGACTCCGGGAGGAAATGCCTCCGTCTCCAACCAGGCACTGACCATAAGGGTACTTTCCGGATCATCAGTCGATGTCTCCGCTTTCCGTCTGTATGCTAATGGGAAAGTTCAGGGGGACCCGGACATGGTGTTTTATGGTCAGCCCAATAATGACGATAACACCATTCGCCTGTCCGGTGGCAATACCGATACTGCGTTTTCTGTTAACTTGCCCGCTCTGCGGCAAGAGGTTCAGAAAGTGGCATTTACTGCGACTTGCGACGGCAATCAAACTATCTCCAACCTGCACAATCTCTCTATTCAGGTAGAACTAAACGGAAGCGTGATCTTACAGGGACATGTTGAAGTTCAGGGTCGTTCAGAAGCCGCCTTGATTCTGGGTGAACTTTATCGCCGCAACAGCGAGTGGAAATTCCGCTTTATTGCTCAAGGATTTAATGGCGGTCTCAAGCCCTTAGCTGAGCATTTTGGTGTCGATATTATTGATGAGGCGCCAATATCAACACCAACGCCGGCTCCTAACAGCGTTAATCTGAGCAAGGTTTCTCTTACCAAAGAAAAACCCGCTATCAGCCTGAATAAACGTGATAACTACGGTGAGATACGCATCAATCTGAACTGGAATCAGAGCACTGCTCCTGCTAATCGGGGAATGTTCCAGAATATCTTTAACACCAACAAAGGCGTGGATCTGGATCTCGGTGCATTCGTCCGGCTTCGTGATGGTACACGTGGAGTTATACAAGCATTAGGAGAGAGTTTTGGCTCTTACCATCACGATCCCTACGTACAGCTACAAGGGGATGATCGTACGGGTAATGTCAAAGACGGCGAATGGCTCCACATCAATGGTCTTGAATGGAAAAACATCAGTGAAGTTCTGATCTACGCCTTTATCTACGAAGGTGTACCTAACTGGAACAGCACTGACGGTATTGTCACAATTTATGTCAATGGGCAACCTCCGATCGAAACGCGTCTGACGGAAGGCCACAACCGCAAAAATATGTGTGCCGTTGCCCGTCTTGTTAACGAAAATGGTGCCATCAGAGTAGAACGCATCAACCAGTACTTCAGTGGGCACAAAGAAATGGACAAAGCCTTCGGATGGGGTTTTCGCTGGACATCTGGCAGTAAATGAGACTTCTGCTGTGATATAGGCGCTGTTATATAAATCGGTTATTACATAATTGGAGGGATTTATGTCCTTTTTAAACAAAATTAAGTCAGCTTTCAATGCTGGTCGCGAAGAATTGGCCAATCAAGTTGGCCGTTTCAAAAACAGAAAATTCATGGAAGGTACTGTAGCGGTATGCGCACATGTTGCGATGGCAAGCAATGGTGTCAGCTCTGAAGAAAAACAAAAAATGGTGGGATTTATCAAAAACTCCCCCGAACTAAAAGTGTTCGATACCACTGAAATTATCGAATTCTTCAATAAGCTGGTCAGTAGCTATGAATTTGATGCTGATATCGGCAAAGGTGAAGCCATGAAATACATTATGGCGTTGAAACAGCAGCCGGAAGCGGCACAACTTGCTTTACGCGTCGGTATTGCCGTTGCCAAGAGTGATGGTGACTTCGATAACGATGAAAAAAATGCTGCCAGGGAAATATGTACATCCTTAGGCTTTGCTCCAGCAGATTTTGAACTGTAATCGCAGTTAATTTAAGAGGCTTACTTCATGGTATCCACGCACATTGGTTTTCCGATGGAAACCGTTGCTGTATTTATCCTTCTGTCGGTTGGTGCGCTCTTTATCGACCTCTTTATGCATCGTCATGACAAGCCAATTTCGTTACGCAGTGCCGCACTCTGGTCTGTTTTCTGGGTCGCCATTGCTTTTGTTTTCGCGGGCTTCCTGTTTGTCCATCACGGTGCTGAAGTAGCAAGTCTGTTCATTACCGGCTATGCGCTGGAAAAAGTACTTTCTGTCGATAACCTGTTTGTCATCATGGCAATTTTCTCTTGGTTTGCGATCCCGGATCGTTATCGTCACCGCGTTCTTTACTGGGGCATTATCGGGGCCATTATCTTCCGGGGTATTTTTGTAGCCATCGGGACAAGCCTGCTGATGCTAGGGCCCTGGGTTGAAATGGTCTTTGCTGTTGTGGTCGGTTGGACGGCGGTGATGATGCTGAAAAGTGGTGACAATGATGATGAAATCGAAGACTACTCACAGCATCTTGCCTACCGTTTGGTGAAGCGCTTCTTTCCAATCTGGCCGAAACTGCGTGGTCATGCCTTCATACTCAGCCAGAAAGAAGTCAATGCGGAACTGGCCAAACCGGAAAACGCAGATGTGGCTATTGATCGAGAAAAAAAGGATCGAGAAAAAACAGGTCGTGCTGGCAAGGCAGCATTTTATGCCACCCCACTGTTGCTGTGCCTGGCCGTTGTTGAACTGTCTGATGTCATGTTTGCTTTTGACTCTGTACCTGCGATTATCGCGGTCAGCCGCGAGCCTTTAATCGTTTACAGCGCCATGATGTTTGCTATCTTAGGCCTGCGTACACTCTACTTTGTACTGGAAGCGTTGAAAAAGTATCTGGTGCACTTGGAAAAAGCCGTGATTGTCCTGCTGTTCTTTATTGCTATTAAATTAGGGCTTAACGCATCTGAACATATGTTCCACCACGGTTATTCCATTTCGGCAACAACCAGTCTGTTTGTGGTACTAGGGGTTCTGTCTGCTGGTATTATAGCCAGCCTTCTGTTTCCCCAGAAAGAAAAAGCAAGCTGAATCCTGTATATCCTGTGGATTCCAAGGTACAGCCAACAAAGCTGCAACTTGAAAGACGACGGGAATAAATAACTATTTAATAAATGAGGAAATAATAATGGGTGTATCTCTTTCTAAAGGTGGTAACGTTTCTCTGAGCAAAGAAGCTCCAACTATGAAAAATGTTCTGATCGGTCTCGGCTGGGATGCCCGCGCGACTGACGGACAAGATTTTGACCTTGATGCTTCTGCATTCCTGCTGGCAGCGAACGGCAAAGTACGCAGTGATACCGATTTCATTTTCTACAACAACCTGAAATCTTCTGATGGCTCTATTATGCACACTGGCGACAACCGTACTGGTGAAGGGGATGGAGATGATGAATCACTGAAAATCAAACTGGACCAGATCCCTGCTGACGTAGACAAAATTGTCTTTGTTGTCACTATCCATGATGCGCAAACACGCCGTCAGAGCTTCGGTCAAGTTTCAGGGGCTTTCATTCGGCTGGTTAATGATGATACGCAAGTTGAAGTTGCTCGCTATGATCTGACAGAAGATGCTTCTATTGAAACGGCTATGCTGTTCGGTGAACTGTATCGCCACAATGGCGAATGGAAATTCCGTGCAGTTGGTCAAGGTTATGCTGGTGGTCTGGCTTCTGTTTGCGCTCAGTATGGTATTAACGCAGCCTAATCTTGGCTGGGATCAATCTAAGATCTTTCAGGTAACGAACTTCAATATAAGGCCATCAATATCGTGAATTAATTACTATACCGTGATTAAATCACACCGTAATTAAAAACCCTGCCTGATAATATTGGCAGGGTTTTAACTTATCGAACGGGGTTAACGTTTTCTCACAACATGATTTTCTCAGAACATAAAGTGCTGCTAAAGTATCTCCACATATTCAAATAACACAAGGAACGTCAAATGAGTCTTCATGTTTTATTTCGCCATAATGATATCCCTGAATTAATTCTGCATGGTAGCGCCCTCAATGAGGCTGGATTTATTGCTGATTCATTATTTCATATCCATCAATATTCAGATGGGATAATCATCTCTCTACTTACCCCTCAGACTGATCTTGCCCGCTTGATCAATGAAATTGAAAATAAGCCAGAGCAAGGAATAGACAATATTCGTGAAAACGGTGAACTCTATATTGCAGGTGATTGGCTAACTGACAGTCAATTGATAGAACAGCCAATTAATATTGAAATAACATCTGGAAAAATTATTCTTAAGCCCAAATTAGCAGAACTGTTAGCCTGAGCAACAGTTCGCCGTTTTTTGTCAAAAATCTCTTGGAGATATCAACCGGAAAGATTATCCCTTCTTTTCCGGTTGACTATTTAATTTTAAGCCGCCGAAAAAATCTACTTTCCTCCCGCCAGATCCATGAAATTACCTGTTACATATGATGCTTCATCAGACAATAGCCACGCAATGGCTTCTGCAATTTCTTCTGGCTGCCCTCCTCTTTTCATCGGTAGAGAATCTTTAATACGCTCGATTCTATCCGGCTCACCTCCATCTGCATGCATTCCTGTATAGACAAAGCCGGGCCGAACCGTGTTCACCCTAATCCCCTGCGCTGCAACTTCTTGAGATAATCCGATAGTCAATGTATCAACAGCACCTTTTGATGCAGCATAATCAATATATTCATAAGGGGAACCCAATCTTGCAGCCGCCGATGAAACGTTAACAATAGCGCCTCCTTTACCTCCATGACGAAAGGCCATTCTTTTAACAGCTTCGCGGGCACAAAGAAAATATCCTGTTACATTGGTAGCAAATATGTCATTCAACCGTTCCGCTGTTAACTGCTCAATAGTAGCCTGAGGCTTTAAAATACCGGCATTATTCACCAGCCCGGATATATAACCTAGTTCCTTTTCTGCCTTTTGGAACAAGGCCACGATCTGTTTTTCATCTGTTACATCCACTTGGACAGAGATTGCCGACTGCCCCAAGTTTCGGATCATCTCCACAACTTCATGTGCACTGTTTTCACGAGTACGATAACCAATACAAATATGGTGCCCTCTCTTTGCCAGACACAACGCTGTCGCTTTACCAATGCCGCGGGAACCGCCTGTAATAATTGTGACTTGTTGCATAATGCACTCTTCCTCTTTATTTTTCTGATGTAATTCCTTTAATTAACTGTGACTGTGACACGCTTAGGGAATCATGAAAGATAAATCTTATTAATGTTTAACAACAAAAAGATCTTTCGTTGGTATAAATCCGTTTATATCGGAATAATACCCTCCGATATAAGGTTTTACTAATACCGCTGTCACACCATAATAAACTGGAGCAATGGGAGCATCTTTTACAAAGGTATCGATAGCTTGTTGGAAATATGTCTGACTATTGGTTTTACCTGCTTTTTCCACCCAATGATCAAATTCTTTATTAGAATAAAATGAAACATTATTAGTTTGATTGGTGCAGAAAATATTTAAGAAAGACATCGGATTATTATAATCTCCAATCCATCCTCCTCTGACAACATCAAACTTACCCTCATGTTCATTATCCAACATGACTTTCCATTCCTGAGCTTGCAACTTGGTGATAACACCAAGATTCTTTTTCCACATGGATGCCGCAGCAATAGCAATTTTCTTATGTATTTCTGAAGTATTATAGGTCAGATTAAATTTCAGGGGATTATTCTGATTAAAGCCTGCTTCATTTAATAATTGTCGCGCTTTTTTATTACGCTGAGATTGTGTCCAAGTTGCATACTCAGGCTGTTTAAATTTAAACCCTCCGATTCCCAGAGGAAGTATGGTGTAAGCAGGCAGTTGACCTTGAGCGACAATTCTATTGGCAATAATGCCCCGATTCAAAGCTAAATTTAGTGCTTGTCTGACTCTGACATCATTGAATGGAGGCTTTTTATTATTAAACTGGTAATAATACGTACTGAGGATCGGAGAGATATGGATCTGATCGCCTATTTTTTTCTTTAATGAAGCAAAGTCTTCTAACGGAATGGTAAATGTGATATCTATTTCCCCCGCTAAATAGCGGTTTAACTCCGCTTTATTTGATTCAATTGGCAAATACGTTACTTTATTAATTACCGTATCTTTATTATCCCAATAATCAGAATTTCTGACACCGACAATTTTTTCATTTACAACCCATTCAGATAATTTGAATGGCCCACTGGAGACAAAATGCTCTGGCTGTACCCACTTATCACCATACTTTGTCACCACTTTCTCATTAATAGGATCCAGAATGGGAAAGGCTAATACTTGCAAAAAATAACCAACGGGCTTCTCTAACTTCACCTCAACAGTGGCATCATCCAATGCTTTAACACCTAACTCTTCAACTTTTTTCTGCCCTTTTAATATCTCTTTGGCATTTACAACAGAGGTATCAGCAAGATAACTACCATAAGGAGAAACCGTTGCAGGATCAATTAAACGCCGCCAGCTAAAGACAACATCATGTGCAGTGATCGGTGTCCCATCAGACCATTTGATACCTTTTCTTAAATGAAAGATCCACTTTTGATTATCTTTTGTTTCCCAACTTTCGGCCAATTTGGGTTCAATATTACCATCTTTATTAGTACCAACTAATCCATCAAAAAAATCATTGATAATATTAATTGAAACATTATCTTCAACTTTATCTACATCAAGTGATACTGGCTCTGCGCCATTATTACGAATAACCTCCTGTTTTTCATCCAATTGTGTACCGGGTGGAATAACTGCAGCATAAGATAGTGTAATACCATTCAAAGCCATACTCATAGAATAAATTAATAACCTAATTCTTCTATTAATAATTTTACTTAACATATCGTTTTCCTCTATTGCTGTGATGTAATTTTTATTATTGAGTAGAAATATTTATTTATGCTTAAAAAACACACATTCAATTTTATTATTTAATAAATAATTTTGTGAAATAACAATTTAAAAAAACTAATTAACTTAAGATATACAGACCAAAATCAATCTATTGCAAAATTAAATTAATTAGATAATTATTTGATATATCACATAGAAATAAAAAAGCTACAACTTCATCAGATGTAGCTTGAATCCTATCAAGGATAATTTTTTATTCTTTTAATTCTCAATAACATAAAGGTCTTTAGTGGATATATATCCTAACGAATTAACATAAAAACCGCCTGCATAAGGCTTCACCATTCTCGCACTAACATAATAATAAGTGGGAATAACGGGAGAATCTTTAATAATAAGATCGCTACTATAAGGTGAACCAATATCAGGCTCAACCAAACACCGCCAACTGAATACGAAATCTTGGGCGGTAATTGGTGTACCATCAGACCATTTAATGCCTTTTCTTAAATGGAAAACCCATGTTTTATTATCATCGGCTTCCCAACTTTCAGCTAATCTCAGTTCGATATTGCCTTGCCTGTCGGTATAAACTAAACCATCGAAAAAATCATGAATAATATCAAACTCCACATTACTGGAAACTTTATGCGTATCCAGTGAAGCAGGTTCTGCTAAATTATTACGTACAATTTCTTGTTTAGCCGCCAATTTTATCCCTTGAGGAACAAACAGCAGCATAAGATAATGAGGAATTTGCAACTATTACTGCAATAACAAAAGAGAGCTTGCATTCATATAATCAGAGCCTGTCGGTACAGGCTCTGAATTTTTTCTAATGTTTTATTATATAAAGATCTTTCGTCGAAATATAATCCATTGGGGTAACATAAAATCCACCGACATAAGGTTTTACCAACTTATTACTGACATAATAGTAGACAGGAATAGCAGGAGTATCATTGGTTAAAATATCTATCGCCTTTTGATAATACATAACATCATTAGTTTCACCAGCTTTAATTACCAGTTGATCGAAATCACTATTTTCATAGAGAGGAATATTTTGACTACTTCCTGTCAGAAACGTATCCAGAAATGACATCGGACTATTATAATCTGCTATCCATGCATATCTGACTACATCAAATTTATTTTGATGCATATTGTCCAGCATGACTTTCCATTCTTGATTTTGCAAAGCGGCTTGAACACCAAGATTTTTTTTCCACATTGAAGTTACTGCAATAGCTATTTTTTTGTGGGTTTCTCTTGTATTATAAAGCAGATTAAATTTCAGTGGATTATCTTTATTAAAACCAGCCTCATTTAATAACTCCCTGGCTTTTTTTATCCGTTGTTCTTGTGTCCAGGAAGCATATTCAGGTAGTGTTAAACTTAACCCGCCAATATTAGGCGGAATAATATCATATGCAGGCAATTGCCCTTGCCCTAAAACCTTATTCGCAATAATATCTCTATCAATAGCTAAACTTAATGCCTGTCTGACTCTGATATCATTAAATGGTGGTTTCTTAGTATTAAAAACATAATAATAAGTAGATAACATAGGAATAATATGCATTTGATCACTAAACTCTTTTTTTAATGATGTAAAAGAGTCTAATTCAATCGTTTTAGTTATATCGACTTCCCCTGCGAGATAACGGTTCAGATCTGCTTTTTCTGATACGATTGCAAGATAAGTCACTTTATTAATGACTGTATTTTTATCATCCCAATATTGAGGATTCCTGACACCAACGACTTTTTCATTTACCCGCCACGCTGAAAGTTTAAAAGCTCCACTACCAACAAAATTCTCTGGTTGTGTCCATTTATCACCATATTTTTTGACCACTTTTTCGCTGATGGGAACCAGAATCGGGTGGGTTAGCATCTGTAATAAATAAGCAACAGGCTTATCCAATTTCACTTCCAATGTAAAATCATCCAGTGCTTTTACACCAAGCTCTTCTACTTTTTTCTTACCAAGTAATACATCATTTGCATTTATTACATGAGCCGTTGCAAGATAGCTGCTATAAGGGGAACCCATAGTTGGATCAAGTAGACGCCGCCAACTGAATACCACATCATGGGCAGTAATTGGCGTACCGTCAGACCATTTCATCCCTTTTCTTAAATGGAAAATCCATATCTGGTTATCAGCCGTTTCCCAACGTTCTGCCAATCTCGGTTCGATATTCCCTTTTCTATCGGTATAAACCAAACCATCAAAAAAATCATGGATAATATCTAACTCAGTATTACTTTCTACTTTATGCACATCCAGAGAAGCAGGAAATGAGCCGTTATTGCGCACAATTTCCTGTTTCTCTGCCAACTCTGTACCGGGAGGGATAACAGCAGCCTGAGCCAAACTGACACTGCCCAGTATCATTCCTATCGAGCAGGTTAATACTTTAGATGTTTTATTTTTTATTAGCTTTGCCATCATTTTTTGCATATTAGTGCTCTCCATAACTGTTTTTTATTATTAAGTTACTGTCATATTTATAATTACCATCTTTATTATTAACTACTTAAAAATATTACTCTTACTTGTAATATTCTTACATAATTGATGTTGCCTGCTCCGTCGAACAGGCATCAATAAAGTTAAGATTTATTTTTTATCAGTCAGATCAATTTGATAAATGGCAAACCCAACATCATCATTTTTCAGGTATTTCACCGGATATTGAGCCTGTTCTTTAATAAACTTCACGGCCTTTTCTGATGAAGAAGTTTCAAAGCGGACATCCAGTTTCTTGTCTGTCTTGATTGGCAGGAATGACCAGTTATTTTCCGCCAGTGTTGATACCACACCTTTCTCTTTGGTCATTCTGGAAATGTAGGCAGCCAGAATAGAGCGGTTTTCATCCGGTGACGCGAATGCAATATGGCCTTCACCTGTTCCTGCAAATTTACCACCGTAACCTCGGTAGTTATTGGTGGCTATCAGGAATGTTGCTTTTGGATCAATAAGCTTACCCTGATAAGTAACGTCCTTAATACGGTTCGCATCTTTGTCGATCAATTGGCAATCTGTGTCGTATTTCGCTGGCTGAGTCAGATCTATCTTATAATTGACACCACTGATGGTATCAAAGTTATAAGTTCGGAAACCCTTCCAGTTCAATAAATCTTGTGGTTTGGTGGAGTTAGGATCTATCTGGTTATACATGCCGACTGAACATTCCAGCCACTCCACAACATCAGCCCCACTCGCTTTCACCACAACCAACGTGTTCGGGTAGAGATACAAATCAGCCGCGTTACGGAATGTCAGGTCACCTTTTTCTACTTCCACAAACTCAGCCGGTGCATTTTTACGTCCACCCACCTTGAATGGTGCAGCAGCCCCCAGAACGGGCAGATCTGCCAGATCAGGATCACCCTGAATAAAACGCTTGGTATAATCAACTTGAGCATCGTTAACGATCTGAACCGTTGGATCACTCTGGATCAGAGCAAGATAACTGTACATATTGGCAGAGGCTTTACCAATGAATTTGCCAACGAAATCACGGGTTCCCTGATTGGCTTCTTCAATAATCGCGGCCAGTTTGTTATCACTTTCAACCAGTGCTTTCTTATGCGTTTTATCATAGATAGGACGCGCTTCAGCTTTAGCAGATTCCACTTTCCATTCACCGCTGCTATTGTTGATAACCATATCAACAACCCCCAAATGGTCTCCCCACTGGCCCGGCATTACGGCAGGAATACCATTGACTGTGCCATTAGCAACATCAACACCTTTAATACCCTTATACTCCTCGCTTGGGAAAACCCCGTGTGCATGGCCGAACATAATGGCATTAATACCGGGAACTTCACTCAAATAATAAATAGAGTTTTCTGCCATCGCTTTATAAGGCTCTTGAGAGAAGCCGGAATGCGGAATAGCAATAATCAGATCAGCACCCGCTTTCTTCATTTCAGGTACGAATTTTTTTGCCGTCTCAGTGATATCGTTGACAACGATTTTGCCATCCAGATTGGTTTTATCCCAAATACTGATCTGCGGTGGAACAAAACCGATATAACCGATCTTAATTATATGCTCTCTGTCTTCACGATCTTTAACAGGGGTATCAACGATAATATAAGGTGTGAAGTAGTTTTTGCCAGTCTTGGCATCCATAATATTGGCGTTAATGTAAGGGAACTTAGCCCCTGCTATCACCTGTTTCAGATAATCCAGACCAAAGTTAAATTCATGGTTACCGAAGTTACCTACGGTATAATCCATTGTGTTCATCAGTTGGTGGGCCGGATGGACTTCACCGTGTTTGAGTCCTTTTGCCACGATGTAATCTGCCATTGGGTTTCCCTGAATCAGGTCACCATTATCAACCAGAATTACGTTAGTAGCTTCAGCTTTGGCTGCTTTAATTAAACCCGCAGTACGAACCAGACCAAACTGCTCAGTCGGTTTATCCTTAAAATAATCGAAATCAATCAGGTTACTGTGAACATCCGATGTTTCCATAACCCGTAAATCAACGGTTGCCGCATTGACATTAAATGCCACCAACATCGCCAACGTTGAAATCCTCAAGCCATATTTCAACATGTTATCTCCCTCTATAGATAAAGTTTCCAGAATGGTTTGTTTCTTATCTCTGTAAACTGGATTGTCGCTGCGGGCATCATCATATGCCGCTTCAACAAACAGACGAATGTTATTGTACTGATTGTTCTTTTATTTCTGTTATTACCCGTAACATAGAAACAGAATTCGTTCACAAAATCAGAAAATTAACTTAAATCAGGTTACAACTTAAATCGGGTTACAGATAGATATGCCCTTCATTTTTATTCAAAAAATGAAAGGCAAAAATAGAGGGTATCGTTATTTATTAGGCCACAGCCACGCCGCACCACGCACTCCACTGGAATCACCATGCAGCGCTTTTCTAATCGGTGTTGCACACTCGCCACCAAAGACCCACTCACTCACTAAATCCGGCAAGGTCTGATAAAGACGATCAACATTACTCATACCGCCGCCAAGCACAATGACATCAGGATCAAGTAAGTTAACAACCTGTGCTAATGCCCGTGCCAGACGCCTTTCATAACGCTGAATAGCCAGTTCCGCAATTTTATCTCCCTGAGCTACAGCCTCCATAATTTCATGGCCTTTTTTGTGCACGCCACTCAAGCGGAAATAATCCTTCATAAAACCGGTTCCCGATACAAACATTTCGGTACAGCCTGGTTTACCGCAGAAACAACGAACTTCTTCCTGATATGCCCGATCTTCGTCATCCATCCACGGTAATGGGTTATGCCCCCACTCTCCAGCCAGACCATTACCACCTGCATGTACCTTGCCATCAAATGCCAGACCTGAACCACAGCCAGTCCCGATAATAACGGCAAACACCATTGGCATACCTGCTGCTGCACCATCAGTCGCTTCCGAGACAGCCAGACAGTTTGCATCATTGGCAACCCGTACTTCACGCCCCAGAAAAGCGGAAATGTCTTTGTCCAAAACCTGACCGTTCAGCCAGACCGAATTAGCATTTTTCACTTTTCCGGTAAAAGGTGAAATCGCTCCCGGAATGCCAATTCCTATTGTACCTTTCTGCCCGGTTGCCTGTTCCGCATCCGCTATCAAACCAGCAATGGCGGCCAGTGTTTGCTGATAGTCATTGCGGGGAGTATCCACCCGTTTCCGAAACAGTTCTTCACCCTGATCACCCAATGCGATCACTTCAATCTTGGTTCCACCAAGATCAATACCTATACGCATAGCTTACCTTTTTCTCTGTGGTTTACCGTCAGCCGAATTTTTTTCAGGCTATTGAATCGTGTTGTCGTAAGATCATTGCCTGAGCAGCACTAACAATCAAGAACTATAACGTCACTTTGTTTTAGGAAATGGGCGTTTTAGATAATGAATGAAATTCCAGAAAGGAAATAGATGAAGTTCTAGGGCTTCGCCGCATGATTCGTTATCATGCGCAACTATGCTTTTCAAATAACGTTTCATATAACATTTGTCATAATGCACAAATATGGGGTAACCGCATGTTATGGTTCAAAAATTTAATAATTTACCGTTTAAACCGAGAAATTTCACTTTCTGCGGATGAACTGGAAAAACAATTAAGCCCATTGGCATTCACCCCATGCGGCAGTCAGGACATGATGAAAACGGGTTGGGTTCCACCAATGGGCGCTCATGGTGAAGCATTAACTCATGCTGCCGGTAATCAGATCTTGATTTGTGCACGCAAGGAAGAAAAAATGCTGCCTTCTCCGGTCATTAAACAGGAACTACAAACCAAAATCGCCCGTCTGGAAGGAGAACAACATCGGAAACTGAAAAAAACCGAGAAAGATTCACTGAAAGACGAAGTGATCCACACCTTATTACCAAGAGCATTTAGCCGTTTCAGCCAGACTTATATCTGGATAGATACCGTTAACAATCTGATTATTGTTGATTCAGCCAGTGCTAAACGTGCCGAAGATAATCTGGCGTTATTAAGAAAAACACTTGGCTCATTGCCTGTTGTTCCCTTGACGTTCAAAGATCCCATTGAGCTGACATTAACTGAGTGGGTACGTTCGGGTAATTTGCCTGCCGGTTATGCTCTGATGGATGAAGCTGAATTAAAAGCTATTCTGGAAGAAGGCGGGGTTATTCGCTGCAAGAAACAAGAGTTAGTGTCTGACGAAATCGCGGCACACATTGAGTCTGGGAAATATGTCACCAAACTGGCACTGGACTGGGAAGAGCGTATTCAATTCATGTTGTCAGATGATGGCTCTTACAAACGTATTAAATTCAGTGAAACATTGCGTGAACAAAATGATGATATTGATCGCGAAGATGTTGCTCAACGATTCGATGCGGATTTCACGCTGATGACTGGTGAATTAAGTGCACTGATAAAGAATACCATTGATGCGCTAGGTGGTGAGGCTGAAAGATAATTTCTTATCTACCTAATAGATTTCAAAAAGCAACTAACAACACTGTGGTTTGATATAAACAAGATATAAAAAGAATACGGCCTCAATGGTATTTCCATTGAGGCCGTTGTTGTGGCTGTTATTACTTTACACAAATCGTTACTTTACAAAAATGTTACTGCACACAATTAAAAACGGTATATGACGCCAACACCCATGACATTATCTGTTTTAATCTTAGTTGTTTTAGTAAAGTCATTATTTTTCAGCAAGTTGATCTTGTATTCAGCATAAGTACCCATATTTTTATTAAAATTATAAGACGCGCCGATAGAGATATACTTCACCAGATCTTCAGATCCTTTGGTTCTCAATAAATTGTTCTCGCCCAAATCGTTGCCTAAGTCTTTGCCTCTGGAATAGACATAACCAATAGACGGACGCAAGCCAAAATCAAACAGATATTGCGCCGTTAACTCAATGTTTTCCGTTTTATTCGCAAACATCACATGATTATCTACAGCGCTGCCGAATCGGGTCAAATTACGAGCCTGACCATACATCGCTGCCAGATAGACATTATTTCTATCGTACTTAGCTGATACCAACCATGCTTCGGCTTTGTTGCCTTTCGCCAGTACCTTAGCTGATTCCGTGCCCTGTTTTTGTGCCTGAGTACGATTAGAATTGCCATAAGAAGCTGCAACAGTCACACCATTACCAAAATCGTAAGAGCTGGAAAGGCCAAAACCATCACCATTCTGCCGCATAACATCATCGCGGGCATTTTTAGTGCCACCATCATTTTTGGCCTGATATTGCAGGGCAAAATTCCACCCGTTCACCAGGCCAAAAAAGTCAGTATTACGATAAGTTAATAACCCTGTCGAACGCCCCATCATAAAATTATCAGTTGCAGCCATGCTGTCGCCACCAAAAACGGGAAGCATATCTGTAAACGTGTTGACATCATATACCACGCCGAAGTTACGACCATAATCAAGAGAGCCATAATGACCCAGTTTAAGGCCGACAAAAGCCAGACGTGTTCTTGCAAATTTGCTGCTTTCAACTTCAGTGCTGTTGGCACCCAGATTAAATTCCCAGCGCCCGAATCCTGAAATTGTGTCTGTAAGTTGGGTTGTTCCTCTCACACCGATACGCCCGCTGGAGTTATCACCCGCTTCTTTGCTTTTTGACTTAGCAAAATAGTGTTGAGCTTCAGCTTTTCCATATAAATCAATTTTATTACCATCCTTATTATAAACTTCGGCCGCATTTGCAGCCCCAGCGATAAGGAAAACCGGAATCGCCATTGCTATTACGTTGTGTTTTATCATTATTATGGTCCTCACTAGTGTTGTTATTACCTTTTGTCACCTACCTTTTCCACCGACAGGAAATACATTTCTAAGAAATAGTTAGGCGGATTAACATTTAGCAACTTTTGTTACTTTACGGTTAATTTTGTAACCAACAATAGCGATACTAAGATCCAAATTAACGTTTTGCTAACAAAATTTAACCAAAAGTGCTGCCCTGTGAGACAGATCACATAGTAAGCATATTTTCAATAATTGAATAACATCAATTATGTTTATTAGTTATTAAAAACAGTAAGTTATAAATAATAAGAGAGTTGATGAAAAATAAAAGAAGTGTTCTAAGCAGCATTTTTCACTGCTAATTACCATAGATGATGTGACAATTATTTATTGTAAATATTGACAAGTGACTGTAAGTTCTGTATTTGGTGGAAATTGATAAATTTCCATTTATTTCAAGTAAACATTTCTTCCTTTTAATGGAATAAAGCCAATGCGGTACATTAAATATCGACAACTTATAAGGTGCTAAAATGGCAGAAAATCATCCACGCCCACGAGGTCGCCCGTCAATTCCCGAACAAGAAATACGTGAGAAAATCCATGATATTACTCTTTCTCTACTGTTAAATCAGGGCTATAGCACAGCCACCATGGATGTTATTGCCCAAAAAGCAAAAATCGCCAAAAAGACACTCTACCGTTTCGTTAAAAATAGAGAAGATTTGATTGAACAAGTTATATTAAAGTGGACAGATAACACAGTCCTTCCTCTGACTAAAGATGCCAATAATTACCAACAAGTTATAATTTCATTAGGGAATTATTTGATGGGGATCGCTGAAAAATCCTTATCTAAAGATGCAGTCGGATTATTTAAATTATTACAGTCTGATTTTCCTCATCGGGATACCTTCTTAGAAAAATATCAACAAGGCGGTATTGAAAAAAACAAAATTATTTTAGCAAATTGGCTAGAACAGCAATATAAACAAGGATTATTAAAAGAATTTAATTATAAAATATTCAGTGAGTTGGCTATCTCTATGGTGATTGCAGAGCCGCTCAGACAAATGGTACTGGGGCAAACACCACCTTTACCAGAAACTGATATTTCCCACCGAATTACAGCAATAATAAATTTACTTAAGTCTGGATTACCTGAGAAATAAGAATTTTTCTCACATCAATACATAAGGCGTTGAGTTCATGATAATCACTCATCGCCTTATTTTTATTTACAATAGACAATCAAATTTTAAGCATTATCATCTATAACTTGATATTTATTTGCTCCGATCAACATCTGCCGAAAGCGTTCAAAACAAGTTATTTTATGCAGTTGATTAATAATCTTATCATGGCTAAAGATATCTAATAACGCATCATAACACTCTGCAAAACATACCTTATCTATTCTGTTTATTGCTATTAAAAAAATAACATGCACACGTTCATCTTTCCCCCAACGTATCCCTTTTGGACTGATAACAACAGCAACACCCGTTTTTATCGCATCCATCTTTACTGAATGAGGTAATGCCAGAATGCCAAAAGCCGTTGAGGAAGCACTTTCACGCTGATAAACATATCTGGCAAAATCAGATTCAACATAGCCTTTGGCAAACATTGTCTGACAAAGATCATCAATAAGTGCATCTCTGTGCTGAAAGCCAGGTTCAAACCAAAACAGACCTTGTTCAAAAAATAGATCAAAATTACGTTGTAGCGTCCTCTTCTTCCGGTTTGCATTAGCAATATCAATTTTTCTAATCAACTGTGTGCGCTTATTCCGTAATTGGAAAGGAGAAATACACACTGTTTCATAATTATGGCTGGCAGGAAGATTTATTGTTGTAATCAATAATTCGAATTCCAGAGTCTGCAATTCAAAAGGCTGCGAAATCCTCTTAATCACACTTATTTCATTACCAAAATCACACAATAATTGATGATGGATTTTATTCTCAATTCCCCGATAGCCGGGGCATAAAAGCACTGCCCGTACTTTATTATCATGATTTTTTTGCCGTTCAAATTCAGCACCAACATGCAGGGCAATAAAAGAAATCTCATCTTCATTTAGTTTCTTACCTAAAAATTCATTTAATTGTAAAGAGATAAAAACAGCGATATCAAAAATTATGCGACACTCCTTTTTTATTACCTCCAGCATAGGGTTTTTAGTATAAATATTATATTCCAATCGTGTTTTCAGCCCTGATATATGCAGAGAAAATAATGAGACAAAATCATCTGTTCCAAAATCAATCAGATAGTGTTCCTGTACAGATTCAGTAATTTTTTTTGTAAATTGGTATAAACTTGCATCCACTAAATCAATTGATTCACTATTTTTAGTATGGTTAGAACTGATGTTGACTTTCAACAAAGTATAACAGGCATTCCTTTCATTTTCTGATATTGAAACATTAAATTTATGTTGCAGATTATCACATAACTCATTAGTTATAGAGTGTAATTTATTATTCCCGAAAAAAGTTAGCTGAGTATCTAAACACTTATCATGCTTTAACCGATTTATCAGTATTAGAAAATGCAAAACAAGATTGGTATAAGAGAAATCATAAACAGAATAGCCCCATTTATAAAATATTCCCTTAATAAGATTGGATACCATTTCTATCTGTTGAGTGCCAAATATGGTTTCCAATGTTTTTAATTCATTGAAACGATAATCTGTTTGTTCGATAATAGTATAGTAAATCAATTCTCTTATTTTTTGTTCTGCCCCCAAAATTTCAATATGATTATTCCTGCATAAAAATCTGACATTAAATTTTTCAAATGAACTATTCATTTTATATATCAATGATTTTAACGTTGAGTCACTGACATACAAATCAGCACTGAGATCATAAATATTATTACTTTTCTTAAATAACAGAATGGACTTAATCAAAAAACAGGCCCTTTCCTGGTAAGTTTTCGGCTGACCATTGGGTTGTTGGTGTAATTTTATATTTTTATCAGGTGATAACGAATATCCTGTTCGACCAGAAAGAATAATTTTCTCGCCATAGGATTCATTAATTTCCGCTACATAATTTTTCACCGTTCTAATGGAGACGTTTAAGATCTGAGATAATTTTATTGCCAACGTCGGGGTATTTTTATTCAGTAAATAGTCCAATAATTCTTTCTGCTTAGGTCTTAGCATTATAACCCCCTGTTAAATGAATAAATAACACCTTAAATTTACTGAGATGATCGATTTAGAAAAATATAATTTTGCCCTCTTAAAGTGAAAACACATAATTGAATATAAAATCAAAATTCAAGATAGTAGTTTATATGTCAAAAAACAAAAATCAATTAGCAGCAAAATAATAAGGAATTCATATGAAAAATATTTTTATTATGTTGTGTTGTGGAGCAGGCATTTCCAGTGGAATGTTAGCAACAAAAACCAGAAATGCCGCCAGACAAAAAGGTGTATCAGTTACCGTCGAAGCCAGAAGTGAAAGCGAGGTAGCAGAATACTTTTCAGTTATCGATATCCTGTTTCTTGGCCCTCATTATGCTTCGCAAAAAGATGAGTTCCAAAAACATGCTGATATTTACAATATTCCTGTGCTTGTCGTACCCCAAAATATTTATGGAAAATTAGACGGAGAAGCATTACTGGAATTAGCCATAAACACATTAAATCATTAATTTTACTCTTTACAACACCAGGGATTTCACTTACTCAGAATAGACAAAGACAATAATAAAGAGAGATGCAAAATGAAAGCATTTATGTCGTGGTTATCTGATTCATTTGCACCCGCGATGCAAAATTTTACTAAGCGACCGTGGGTAGCTGCTATTTCTGGCTCCATGCAGAAAAATATTCCTTTTATCTTAGCGGGATCACTTATATTTTTTTATAATGTATTTCGTGCTTATCTTCCTTTTTTGCCCAATCTTGGCCGGATCGCCGAATACTCTTTTGGTATGCTCGGTTTAATTACCGCGTTTATGATAGCTAATCAGATGATGGAAAAACTTCATCATTTTCGCTATACCCTAATTGCCGGGCTGACTTCCATTTGTGTCTATATGATGTTCATTAAACCGGAGTTTGCTGACGGCAACATGATTGTCAGTTTTGAACGATTCGGCCCCGCAGGCATTTTATTGGGTATTGTCACGGGTTTATTTGTTTCCTATCTCTTTCATCTATATACCAAAATGGGTTTATTGAAAGAGAGCTCCCTACCTGATTTTGTTGTCGGTTGGATACATGCCATTATCCCGATTCTGATTTCCATCGGAGCAGGAACATTATTGGTTTTCACCTTTGAAGTTGATGTCTTCTCCCGGCTACTTTCTCTCTTTTCTCCTATTGCTGCATTCGGGCAAACATTGCCGGGATTCATACTCATGGCATTAATCCCTGCTATTGCAATGTCGATGGGAATTTCAGTCTGGACATTTACCGGCCTGCAAATGCCTATCTTTATGCTTGGTATCAGCACCAATATTACTCTGGTGGCAGCAGGGCAGTCCCCTACCAATATTGTGACCTATGAGACCATGTATACAGCGGCTTTGATTACAATGGGAGGAACCGGCGCCACTCTCGCATTGAATCTTTTAATGCTGTTTTCTAAATCCAGGGAGCTTAAAGCCACGGGCTATATCTGCATAGGGCCTTCTTTCTTCAATATCAACGAACCGCTGGTATTTGGTACACCGATTGTCCTCAACCCACTGTTAATGCTTCCCATGTGGATTAACGCAATCACCAGTCCCATTATCGTCTGGGTATTCATGCGTTCAGACTGGCTGAATATTCCCGCCAAAATGATTCAGGTCGGTCAAATACCTGCTCCGTTCTCCAGTGTCATGATTACGGAAGACTGGCGGGCTGTCATCTGTTACGCCGTACTAATGGCCGTATTCCTGATTACCTGGTATCCCTTCTTTAAAGTGTATGAGAAAAAACGGATTGAGGAAGAGGGCACCAATGCAGCATAAGTTATATATCTAACTCCATTAGAAGGAAAATAAACAATGAACAGTGAGGAAAATATTTTAATTCCTATTTCTATGGAAATAATTCTCGATGCAGGTAATGCCAGAGAAAAAAGTGAAAAAGCCATAAAATATGCCCGTGATGGTGATTTTAACAATGCGCATTTATATATGGAAAAAGCACGCAAAATGATGTTATCTGCCCATCAGACACAGACTGAAGTTATTCAGAAAGAGACTCAGGGAGATAGCTTTAATTTAAGTCTATTGTTTATTCATGCTCAGGATACATTGATGGCGATACGCAGTGAGTTAATTCTGAGAGAAGAAATTATTAGTTTATATAAATACCTTCACACGACGAACAACAATAAAGGAGAAAAACAGCATGATGAAAAATAACACTCTGTTTCCTGAAAGTTTTCTTTGGGGAGCTGCAACCAGTGCCTATCAGGTTGAAGGAGCAGCGGAAGAATATGGCAAGAAATTATCACAACAAGATATTCTCAATAATAACCCTGGATTAGCTGATACTCATATTACCAGTGACCATTATCACCGCTATAAAGAAGATGTTGCATTAATGAAAGAGCTAGGTTTGAAAGCCTATCGTTTCTCCATCGCATGGTCGCGCATTTTCCCTGACGGGATCGGTAAGCCTAATGATAAGGGCGTGCAATTTTATCACAATCTTATCGATGAACTATTGGAAAACGGTATTACGCCAATCCCAACACTTTATCATTATGATATGCCTATGGCATTGGTGGAAAAATATCATGGTTGGATCGATAGACAAAGTGTGAATGATTTTGCCTATTATGCTGAATTTGTCATCAAAGAATATAGCGGGAAAGTCAAATATTGGCTGACCATCAATGAACAAAGTATTATCGTACAATTCTGGACGAAAAAGTGTTTTATCCCTGAGCAATATCTCCATAATGAGCAGATTAAGTATCAGATAAATCACCATATGAATCTGGCTCACGCGATTGCCTGTAAGTTAGTTCATCAATGGGTGCCTGATGGTCAGGTCGGTGCAGCATTGGGATATTCCGCTATTTACCCGCTGACCAGCAAACCGGAAGATAATTTGGCGGCCCAAAATGCCAATGATCTACGCAATTACTATTTCACCGATATCTATCTGAAAGGACAATATAACCAATCCGCATTGAATTACCTGAAAAATTATGGGCTGGCCCCCAATATCGAAGACGGCGATATGGAATTAATCAGAGAGGGCTATTCTGATTTTCTGGCCCTCAATTATTATTGCAGCCATACTGCTGCCGCAGCGCCAGCAAATGCTCAGAGACGAATGGATGGTTTTAATCCAACAGGTATCAAAGGACAAATTGACGGCTATGAGATCCAACCCAATTACTATCAGATCCATAAAAACCCACAACTTGATACCACAGACTGGGATTGGGCGATTGACCCGCTTGGGCTTGAATATCTGTTACGCGATTTATATACCCGTTATCAGAAGCCATTGATGATCACGGAAAATGGTTTCGGTGCTGATGATGTACTGGAATCTGATGGCACCATTAATGACAGTTACCGCATTGATTATCTGGAAAAACATCTTCAGGCTATAAAACGGGCGATGGATTCGGGTGTTGTGGTTCTCTCTTATAATCCGTGGAGCTTTATTGACCTTCTTTCTACCAGCAATGGTTACAAAAAACGGTATGGCTTTGTTTATGTTAATCGCACTGATGACGATCTAAAAGACCTCGGCCGTTATAAGAAAAATTCGTTTTATTGGTATCAGAAAGTTATTCAGACACGTGGTGGTTCATTAACTGAATCCTGATTTTCCTTTTAGGTAAATTTATGATCGAATATTCCGTTGTAGTCACAGCCCCTTCGGGGCTGCATACCCGGCCTTCTGCCCAACTTTGTAATTTAGCCAAAACTTACAATGGCTCGATAGAAATTATCAGGGGAGATAAAAGTGCCAATTTAAAAAGCATGTTCAAAATTATGTCAATGGGAATAAAAAGTGGCATGGAAGTCACTATTCGAGTTGAAGGAGAAAATGAAGAGGAAATGGCTCAATCAGTTGTTGATCTTATTCGTAATATTAAAGAGTAAGTTCTATATCTTATAGGTTGCCTATTGGAGATATCTTATGATCTCTTTTGACGAAATGGAAAATATCGCACATCAACTTATTTCCCCGACACAATTAAATAAATATATTAAATATGGTCATGTAGCTGCGGTTATTCAGTGTGAATCCGGGCATATTTATACCGGTATGAATATTGATACAGCCTGTTCAATGGGATTTTGTGCAGAACATGGTGCCATTGCAGATATGATAAAACATGGAGAAACTCAAATTATTAAAATTATCGCAGTTAATAAATATGGAACTATCATTCCACCCTGTGGCCGCTGTCGGGAGTTTATCAGTCAGATCAATAGAGAAAATATCCACGCCGAGGTTAAAGTGAATCAAGAATTGGTTTTGCCACTTGGCGAATTACTGCCGTTTGACTGGAAAAACCTGTAGGGTATTTTATTATTATTTTGTGTCTAGCCTAATAGAAAAACTGCCCGATTTAATCATTCGGGCAGTTTCTATTATTCAGGTAAGTTAACCACTGAAAACGTTATTTAGCCTCTACCGCTTCCATTCCGACCAGACCCACTTTCAGATAGCCAGCCTTGCGCAAAGAATCCATCACGCTCATTAACGTTTCATAATCCACGGTCTTATCCGCCTGGAAGAAAATCGTGGTTTCCTTATTGGATTGGGTTGTTTGATCCAGTACCGAAGACAGCGTGTCACGCTCAACCAATTGATCGCCCACGTATAACTGGAGATCTGCTTTCACTGTCAGAAAGACCGGTTTTTCCGGTCGCGGTTGTGGTTTGGCTGACGATGCAGGTAAATCGACTTTGATATCAACTGTTGCCAGTGGTGCTGCTACCATAAAGATGATCAACAGTACCAACATCACATCAATAAATGGCGTGACGTTAATCTCGTGTAATTCACCGTTATCGTCCAAATTTTCATTAAGACGTATTGCCATAATTGATTACCTTGCTTCTGCTTGTTCAGTTTTTCTGTCAGCCAAATCAAGATCACGCCCAAGCAACAGAATTGCCTGTGCCGCCATATCACCTACTTGTCCACGATATGATGAAATTACGCGGGCAAAAACGTTATAGATAACTACCGCCGGAATTGCAGCGACCAAACCCAATGCTGTCGCCAAGAGTGCTTCTGCAATACCCGGAGCAACAACCGCCAGGTTAGTAGTTTGTGAATGCGCGATACCAATGAAGCTGTTCATGATCCCCCAGACTGTACCAAACAGGCCGACAAACGGTGAAATCGCGCCGATAGTCGCCAGATAACCGTTCCCACGTCCCAGATGACGGCTGATTGCCGCAACAGCACGCTCCATGCGGAATGAGGTGCGCTCTTTGGTTCCATCTTTGTCAGTACTTTCAGCAGATAAGTTGCGTTCAGACTGTGCTTCGTTCAATAACAGGCGGCTGATACTATTCTTACCGAAATCAGCGGCAATTTTCACGGCTGCATCCAGATTAGCAACGTCAGCTAATGCCAGTTGCTCTCTGCGTAACCGACGACGAGCCATTAATAATTCGCTTCCTTTGGAGAAGAAAAGTGCCCATGTAATAATAGAAGCAATCACCAAACCTACCATGACGCTTTTTACCACAACATCCGCATTCTGATACATACCCCAAACGGAAAGATCCGTTGCAAAACCGCTGGACAAGTTTTCAGAATCTTCCACAGCAATTGATTGCGCTGCGTCTGCTTCTGTTATTTCAGTCACTTCGGTAGTTACTGTTTGCTGTTCAGCCGACGCTGACGTGTCCGTTTTCTGAGCTTCGCCTTGCTGTGGATCTGCCTTCGTCTCTCCTGCTTGCGGAGCCGTGGAAGATACTGGTGTTGCCGGGGCCGCTACCTGAGTGGCAGCCTGATTTTCTGGCGCAGCAGCCGCTGTTATTAGTGCGGTATTAGCTGGTGCGGTATTAGCCCACGCTGAACCTGTTAATCCGAGTGCCAATAGAATAGAAGCTGTCAAATTACGCATCAGTTAGCCTTACTCTCTTTTTTATAGATTCTGTTACTTAGCAATGAATCGCATTTACTCATCTTGCTAATCCTAATATATCCTGAGCCATAGCTCGCTTTTCCACCTGATAAGGTTCCGTTTAGCCCTATTTCATGCTTTTCATCACGTGGGGGAAAAGTCCATTTCAAATGATATCAGACATTGAGCGATTTGATAGTAATTATCATTACTATTTAATAAAAAAGTGGTCATGAAAAGAGGCGATTTCACCACAATCCTCTTTTTCACTATCACCGATCACCTTGAATTTTCGTCAAGTTGCAAGAATCTCTTTGTAAAAAACGGGACAAATCTTTTAACTTGCAATGATATTTGAGTAATCAACGTTAATTGAGGGGGAAATCATATGACAGAAGAAAAGAAACTGGAGACCAGACTGGTTGATGCCGGAAGAAAGCATAAATTCACGCTTAATGCTGTCAACCCCATTATCCAACGAACTTCATCCGTCATTTTCAAAACGGTTGAAGATTTGAGACACGCCATAAAACATCGTGCTAACGGTGAACTATTCTATGGGCGTCGTGGCACATTGACGCATTTTGCTTTCCAGGAAGCAATGGCAGAACTGGAAAGCGGCGTGGGGTGTGCACTGTATCCATCCGGTACAGCCGCTATTACCAACAGCATTCTGTCATTTGTAGAAACAGGCGACCATATTTTAGTCACAGGGACAGCCTATGAACCGACGCAAGAGTTTTGCAATCACGTTCTGAAAAAGCTGAATATTTCCACCGATTATTTTGACCCAATGATCGGAAAAGAGATTGCCACGCTCATTCAACCAAATACCAAGGTTATCTTTCTGGAATCCCCCGGCTCCCTCACGATGGAAGTTCAGGATGTCCCCGCTATCGTGCAGGCTGTCCGGCAGGTTAATCCTGAAATTGTCATTATGATCGATAATACATGGGCTGCCGGTATTCTCTTCAAGGCATTGGATTTTGGCGTCGATATTTCTATTCAATCCGCCACAAAATATATCATCGGCCATTCGGATGGCATGTTGGGTACGGCTGTCGCCAATAAGCGCTGTTGGGATCAATTGCGGGAAAATTCTTACCTGATGGGACAAATTGCCGACCCCGATACGGTTTATTCCGCAACCCGTGGATTACATACGCTAGCTGTCCGCTTAAAACAACATGAAGAAAGCAGCCTCGAAATTGCTAAGTGGCTATCCCAACGGCCTGAAGTCGCTGAGGTTTATCACCCCGCTCTACCTTCTTGTCCCGGACATCACTATTTTCAACGTGACTTCACTGGCTCCAGCGGGCTGTTCTCTTTCCTCCTGAATATTAATCTGAGCCCCACTCAACTTTCTGATTATCTTGATAATTTCCAACATTTTAAAATGGCGTTTTCCTGGGGAGGATTTGAATCATTAATTTTGGGTATATCACCTGAATCACTCGCGACTTTACGCCACTATCATTTTCCCGAACATTATCATTTCCCCAAAAAAGAAAGAACGTTAATACGTGTACATATCGGACTCGAAAATCCCCAGGATCTGATTGCTGACTTGGATGCCGCTTTTACCCGCATTGCCGTGCGTTAGCATAAGTTACTTGGCGTTAACATAAATAACTTAATACATAATGATCGTGCCCCTGAATGGCTATCTTCCCACTACAGATGGCCACTGTTTTCTTTCCTTATCTTCAATTGATTCTCTTCATGCCAGATCAAATCAACTCCCCCCAGCAATTTTGCGGTACACTGGGACACATGTGTTTATTTGATACTTTATTGTTGTTGTTCAGAATGTTGTTCAGAAACAATCGCGCAAAAACTGTTGTGTAAAGGTATCGTGCAGAAATTACAGGATAAATAATGGAAACGTTAAGCGGGATCGTGCATGCACTTTGGCAGCATGATTTTACCCAACTCGCCAATCCCGATGTCATCTGGATTATTTATGGTGTTATCTTTGTCACGCTGGTGTTAGAAAACGGTTTGTTACCCGCCGCATTTTTGCCCGGCGATACTCTTCTGGTTCTTGCTGGTGCGTTAATCGCTAAAGGTGTTATGGAGTTCTTTCCGACCATCATTTTATTAACTATTGCAGCAAGTATCGGGTGCTGGTTAGGTTATTTGCAAGGACGTTGGTTAGGTCATACCCGTATCGTCAAGAACTGGTTGGCCCAACTTCCTCTACAGTACCGCCAACGTGCCAATATTTTATTTGCCAAACATGGTTTGGCGGCGTTGCTCATCGGGCGGTTTCTCGCCTTTGTCCGTACTCTCCTGCCAACTTTTGCCGGTATTTCTGGACTGAATAATAAACGCTTTCAATTTTTTAATTGGTTAAGTGGCTTTTTATGGGTCATCATAATCGTGAGTTTTGGCTATATCTTGAATCAAATCCCTTTCGTCAAAGCGCATCAGGATTTGGTCATGAATATTTTGATGATCTTGCCTGTCATTCTCTTGATCAGCGGTCTTACCGCATCTCTATTGATGTATTGGCGACACAAAAAAGCGTCATCAAGAAAACGTAAATGAATATATTGGGTATTCATCGCTATTTCAAAACCCTTTGTTTTCTCTGGTTATTAACCTATCAATCCTAAAAGTAAAACAATTAGAGTCCGCTCCGACAGGTATCATGATTGTCAATGATCTGAATTCTGACAGAAAAATTAAGTAACCTTGAATAGAGTGGACTCTGTTACTGTTTCTGTAAGAAAAATGGGATGCTAAACATGAAAAACTCCTGCAATATGCTGAACGTATTCGGAATTTCAACTTGATGGCAGTCCAATACCGAGTATGCTCAGAAAACTAAAACAGCAAGGTTTGATTGTGTTAGGTGAACACCAGGATATTACGCTTGCTGCCAGTAAGCGAAGTTACGAAGCGTCCATCTGATATGCCAAATCTGAAGGAGGTAAAAATGGGTCAGCAGACAATAATTAAACTCGTTGACGGGAACCTCATGCCACAATTAGGGCTTGGGGTTTGGCAAGCGAGTAATGAGCAGGTTGTTAACGCTATCCACACCGCATTGGAAGTAGGCTATCGTTCTATTGATACTGCGGCAATTTATCACAATGAAAAAGGCGTAGGGAAAGCATTACAAGAAAGCAATATTCCACGTGAAGAGATTTTTATCACAACCAAACTGTGGAATGATCGCCATCAGGATGCACAAATTGCATTACAAGAAAGTCTGGATAGGCTAAAACTGGATTACGTCGATCTCTTCCTAATTCACTGGCCCGTTCCCCAGCAAGATAAGTATGTTGAAACATGGAAGCAATTCATTGAGTTGAAAGAGTCGGGACTGGTGCGCAGTATTGGTGTATGTAATTTTCACATTGAACATTTACAGAAACTAATATCAGAAACAGGCGTCTCACCTGTAATCAATCAAATCGAACTGCATCCACTGATGCAACAGCGACAGCTTCATTCATGGAATGCCACCCACCATATTACAACTGAATCCTGGAGCCCATTGTCTCACGGTGGAAAAGGTGTTTTTGACCACCCCATAATTGAAAATCTGGCTGTTAAATATGAAAAAACACCGGCTCAAATTGTTATTCGCTGGCATCTTGATTCTGGCATGATTGTTATTCCCAAATCAGTAACACCTCACCGTATTAAAGAAAATTTTGCCGTTTTTGATTTCAAATTAGAGAAAGAAGATCTGGCTACCATCGCTAGGTTGGATATAGGTAAACGTCTCGGCCCCAATCCCGATACTTATAATCTGACTGTGCTCAATTTAGGATAGAACTCATATAAAATCTTAATGAGAATCCAATACAATAAACTGAAAAATCATGCCTGAATTCTGCTCCCTACAGAGTTCAGGCAGTTTAAATGAAAAGTTTTTTATTCATGACTTTTTGTGATAGATTTTCGTTTCTTAAACTGTGGTTTGAAATCTATTTGTATTAAGTTAGTGTTTGTATCCGAATGTTAAATTATACTTTAACTATACTCAGTAGAATTGGTTATTTAATTAATAATGTATCTAATTGATAAAAAAGATGATTGAGAGGTGCTTATGTGGAACATATCTCCGCAAAGAGGATATTTGCAGTTTTTAGCTAATTTTATGTCACCTATAGAGGCTAATATTATCCTTGGCAGAATGTTAGCTGAGGGTATCCACGCAAGAATAATCGATGAAGGCCTGGTATGGAATAATTATATGTATTCCCACGCATTTGGCGGAGTAAAGCTACTGGTACATCGTTCTGACCGTAAACGCGCTGAAGAAATACTTTCTAAGATTGACGATAAAAAATATTTATTAGATGAAAAAAAACCTGACTTTGAAACGCCTTTTTCAACACCATCAAAACAGCCACTTTCTGTATTAGTAAATTCGTTTTTGGTTATATTATTATTTTTGATAATTGGTATTGCCTTACCATTAAAATTTAATGACTAGTTATTAAAACAGAATGAAATATAAAACACCTCTGTATAATTCGCTGTCACATCAATAATTAAAAAACTAATCAAACTTATAAGAAATATAAATAATAACCATGTTTACTATCTATATACAAATTACGATCTACTCTTGATTTATTACTTTAAATAACTGCAAGAATAAACTGATCGGCGAAAACGTTATTTATAGTGATAATCGTCATAAATATTTTCATGGTGAAATTTCAAATAGTATCAGGGTAAATGATAATGACTTACATAATAATTTCTCTATTAATGTTGATTCCTTTTTTCTTTATAATAAAACGGTTCCTATTATCAAGCCATGTCCATTACAATGTTTTCGGAATTATGCTAACGATATTAGCGATTTCTTTTCATATGTATGTTTTCCGTTTTGGGCATCCTCCTCTTGTTCATTCGGCACTTCCACATCATGCCATCATTTTTTATGGCTCCATCGCAGCAGCACTATTACATTGTCTGATCTATTCCATCTGCTTCAAGCTGTATTACGATGATAAGGATTTTTACGATGATCACTAAAAACAGCACCATGCCCTTCACCCCGAATTGTTTTCTGTTTTAGTATCCAACCCGGCTAGCGGGTGGAATTATCTACTCTGTTTTCGCCATCCGATGATTTAGTATTAGCGGTCAGCAAATAAGGTGATTGCTGCCAACGGCTAGGAGCAAGCTGTAGCAAGTTATGAGCAAGAATAAACCCAATCGCCAATGCTAACAGCAGCATAACCCTGAGCAAATTAGTCGTGTTATCTACTTGCTTGGCTTCTGTTGCTAATCTGTGGGTATCCAACGTCAAACGGAGAAAACCTTTGGGTTTATTTTTGCCCGGTATGGGAACAACAATTTGTTGGTTAAAATAACTGCCTGCTTTTTTACCATCCAAAGATAACCGCTCACGAACAGAGACAAGTTCACCACTTCGTGCGACCTGTGTTCCATTTTCCAGATAAACACTGGCATCCAGAATGCGGCTTTTGTTGGTCAAATAGTTCAGATTGTCCATGATCTTCTTATTATTAAGATCTTTGCTGCCGTTATCCATATAATCAGACAGACTGAATGCAACCTGCTTTGCCAACGTATTCGCTAAATCTTCAAACTGATCCATATGGGCTTGTTGCTGTGAACGGCTAAAATAGGAAACACCCTGCATCAGCAATACCAGCAGTGCTATACATATTAAAATAATTGCCGTTTTGTGCAGTCGAAATTTCAGTTTTGCTTTACTCATAATTATCCCACCCCCAAACTCGTAACATTCCAATGTTGCCAGATGTAGTAATGATAGGATAGTTTGAAAAGCATTTTTTACCTGCCAAAATTATATGGAATTACAGGAGCCAATATTCATGTCTAACAATCTGGCCTATCGTTACTTACCCGATGAAATCCATAAATGGCCGGGATTACCGTTATCCCTCAGTGGGGATGAAGTTATGCCACTGGATTACCGAGCAGGAGACAGTGGTTGGTTACTATATGGTCGCAATTTGGATAAACAACGCATTAGTAATTTCCAGCATCGTCTGGGAGCCGCTATCGTTGTCGTTTCCTCATGGCGCATTGATGATTATCAAGTTGTTCGCATCGCAGGAAGTCTTTCTCCACGCATAAAACGCTTAGCAGATGAATGTCATCTGGATGTTGTTCCATTGGGACAAATCCCACGCTTGCGTTCGCCAGGGTTGTTAGTCATGGATATGGACTCAACCGCCATTCAGATTGAATGTATTGATGAAATCGCACGACTGGCCGGTGTTGGTGACAAAGTCGCTGAGATTACAGAACGGGCAATGCAGGGAGAATTAGATTTCTCAGAAAGCTTACATCAGCGAGTTGCCCAACTGGCTGGTGCTGATGCCGCTATATTACAGCAAGTTATGGATACACTCCCCCTTATGCCGGGTTTAACCAGCCTTGTCCGCAAACTACAATCTCTGGACTGGCATGTCGCCATTGCATCCGGGGGTTTTACCTTCTTTGCCGATAATCTTCGCCAGCAATTGCGCCTTTTTGCCGCAGTTGCCAATCAGCTCGAAATAAAAAATGGCAAGTTGACAGGCAAAATCAAAGGGCCAATTGTTGACGCAAAATATAAAGCGACCACGTTGCTACGGCTGGCAAAAGAGTTGGATATTCCACTTAGCCAAACTGTGGCAATCGGGGATGGTGCTAACGATTTGAAAATGATCCGCAAGGCAGGACTGGGTATTGCCTATCATGCGAAACCCAAAGTATATACACACGCTAAAGTGGGTATTCGCCATGCGGATTTGATGGGTGTTTTGTGTATTTTGAGCGGCGGCTTAAAACACGAAGAGCGTTAAATTCATTTTTTAGCTGCCCAGAGCAGTTATATCAGGGAGTATACAGTGGCAAAAGCAGCAAAACGGGCATTTGTCTGTAACGAGTGTGGGGCGGATTATCCCCGTTGGCAGGGGCAATGCACTGCATGTCAGGCATGGAATACCATTACAGAAGTGCGTTTGGCCGCAACTTCATCTTCTTCCCGCAATGATCGTTTCAGCGGTTATGCAGGAGATGCCGGAGTCAGTAAAGTACAAAAACTTTCCGAAATCAGTTTGGAAGAATTGCCTCGTTTTTCTACCGGGTTTAAAGAGTTTGACCGTGTACTCGGCGGTGGAGTCGTACCCGGTAGTGCCATTTTGATAGGTGGTAATCCGGGCGCAGGCAAAAGTACCCTGTTACTGCAAACCATGTGTCAACTATCTGAGCAGATGAAAACCTTATATGTAACGGGTGAAGAATCGTTGCAGCAAGTGGCAATGAGAGCACATCGGCTAGGCTTGCCGACGGATAAACTGAACATGTTGTCGGAAACAAGCATTGAGCAGGTTTGTCTGATTGCCGAACAGGAACAACCTAAGCTGATGGTTATTGACTCTATTCAGGTTATGCACATGGCTGATATCCAATCTTCACCCGGCAGTGTGGCACAAGTCAGGGAAACAGCGGCTTATCTAACCCGATTTGCTAAAACCCGTGGTGTTGCGATCATCATGGTTGGCCATGTGACAAAAGATGGTTCTCTGGCTGGTCCGAAGGTATTAGAGCACTGTATAGACTGTTCGGTGATGCTGGATGGTGAAGCCGATTCTCGTTTCCGTACTCTCCGTAGTCATAAAAACCGTTTCGGTGCGGTCAATGAATTAGGAGTATTCGCTATGACCGAACAGGGATTGCGGGAAGTGAATAATCCCTCCGCCATTTTCTTGAGTCGTGGTGATGAGATCACTTCAGGCAGCTCCGTTATGATTGTCTGGGAAGGCACTCGTCCTTTACTGGTGGAAATTCAGGCTTTGGTTGATCACTCCATGATGTCTAATCCTCGTCGGGTAGCCGTGGGGCTTGAGCAAAACCGCCTGGCAATTTTATTAGCGATATTGCACAAACATGGTGGTTTGCAAATGGCAGATCAAGATGTCTTCGTTAATGTAGTCGGTGGGGTAAAAGTCACTGAAACCAGCGCTGACCTTGCATTACTGCTCTCTTTGGTTTCCAGCTTTCGTGATCGCCCTTTGTCCCGTGATTTAGTGGTATTCGGTGAGGTTGGACTGGCCGGGGAAATTCGCCCTGTTCCCAGTGGTCAGGAGCGTATTTCAGAAGCTGCTAAACACGGTTTTAAACGGGCAATTGTGCCTTATGCTAATATGCCGAAAAAAGCATTACCGGGAATGAAAGTCTTTGGAGTCAAAAAATTAACAGATGCTCTATCTGTTCTTGATGAACTGGATGACTAATCATGAATATATGAGGAAACAGACGATATAATTTTTATTTAATCATCGTCTAATTACCTAATTCCCGGAGTTAGCTAAAAATTTAATTATGACTAATTTTATTTTTACCTTTCACAGTAAGCATGCTATGTTGTTTAGTATACTAAACAA
>NZ_CAWMEB010000409.1:0-3817 GCF_963866145.1 Xenorhabdus sp. NBAII XenSa04 | reverse complement strand
CAAAAGGCTATGTCACAGCATTTGGGTTCGCTAAACAGATTTCGAATCTTTGGGTTGTTAAACAACAACTGCAAGAAAAGCTGGCGAAGTTATTGGGCGCGCTCGACAGGCCGGTACATATTATCGATGGATTTCCGCTGCCCGTCTGTGGATTTAAAAGAGCAAAAGGCAGTGCCAACTTCAGAGGACAAGCCGATTATGGGTACTGCGCTGCCAAAAACGAAACTTACTACGGCTTCAAAGGGCATCTCATGATAGACGAAATCGGCGTGGTAATCGGGTTTACACTGACGCCCGCCAATGTCAGTGAGCGTGAAGCAACCTGAGATGTGATCAGCTCGATAAAAGGCTGTTTGCTGGGTGATAAAGGCTATTTAAACAGGAAATGAAAGCAGAGGATATTGAAATGATTACCCCCGTGCGTGCCAATATGGATGATCCCATCCCCAGAAAAACGAGAAGGGTCATTAACGCCAAACGCCGTTTAATTGAAACCGTGATTGGTCAACTCGCCGGACAATTTGCTATCGAGAAGTGCTGGGCACGGGATTTGTGGCATTTGAGTAATCGAATTGCCAGAAAACTGCTTTCTCACACCTTGGGTATTTTTGCCAATTTTCAACAAGGTAAAAGTCAACGCGACTGGCTTCAACAAGCCAACGTTATAGGATGTTGAAGTCGAGCATCGCGTTATTTTTCTATTTTCAAAACATTCCCCTATAGTCCCCAGTGTGCAGAACTATGCACTGTAGTTGATAACATTGAAATATTGTTAACACCCACAACTAGCCCTATCGGAAGCGTTAGATTCAATAGAGAACACGGGCTGCTGATAAGTTCCACACTGGAAAGAACCATAATGTTGAAGCCCTTCGCCGATAACATCAAATAGCACACTATATCGACTGTTTTTTATCATATCAGCCGTATTACGACATACGGGTACAGCACGCCCAGTCTCAAAAGAATGACCAATGTCCAACATAAAACGGTCAGGTGCTTCCGGCAACTTTCCTTTATAGATAGCAACTTGACCGTAGTCCTCGCAGCCCTCCTCCAGATCCATCTTAAACAATCGCAGAGTAATAGAATATAATCTTGCTCCCCCAAGTTTAGCCGCAATTATAGGATTAGATATGTTTTTCAATGTCTTGGCAGTGACTCTCACATCAAGAAATCCGGCCTGTCGCGCCAAATGAATAAAATCCTCGAAATACAATGCATCGCCTATGCACTCACCCACGATGAGTGGATCTTGTTTCAATTCTGGTGCTAGCCTGCGATCTGAAAAAATATCGGCAAAGTAAATTTCCCCCCCAGGCTTGAGTAACTTTGCCATACCAGTCAATACATCCGCTTTAGCCATTGACAAGTTGATTACGCAGTTCGAGACAATGACATCGACACTTTCAGGTGGAAGGTTTAGCTTATCCAGTGCCTCAATATGGCCTTGCAAAAAACTGACATTGCTTTTGGCATAACCAAAAACTTCACGGTGATGATCGATATGACTCTGAGCGAAGGCAATTTGTTCAGGAGTGGCATCTATACCAATAACACTACCCTGCTCGCCGACTAGGCTGGATAACACGAAGCAATCTCTCCCTCCGCCACAACCTAAGTCAAGTACCGTTGTCCCTTCCAGTAACGGAGGGAATGGTATGCCACACCCGTAGAAACGCATTTGTACCTTGGGATGAATTTTCGCCAAAATGGATTTGATAGTATTAGTAGGTTGCTCTTCCACAGTACAAACCTTAGTAGCTAAATCCTTCTTATCTACTAGCGTATCACCGTAATAATGCTGCACTTCCTCTATTCTCTGGTCAAATTCATATTGTTTCATGCTTATACCTACTCCCCTTTCTTTGTTCTATCTTTCTTCTGTTCAGAATTGGAAGAACCGAGGTTGCTTTCTCTTGCCGGTTCTATCCGTGTATCGCAGCAGGATGTCGGTTTTACTCCTGAATCTTTGGTGGATTCTTCAGACACTTCCTCGATACGTACCGCACAGCAGGTGGACATTTTTTGTTTGCCGAACAAACTAGCCCAGAAGCTTTTTTTCTCAGACATTTTTCATTCTCCTTACATAAACAACAGGTTAGCGATATAACCCACACCGATAGCAACAGTGAAAATAGTGACCACAAAAATACTAACTAGGCGGGGGCGAAAAATGGTGTTAAGCAAGGTTACCTCAGGGATGCTGGCACCTGCGCCGGCAATAATCAGCGCTGCGACCGCACCTATGCTCATTCCCTGAGCCTGCAAAGCCATACCTATAGGAATCAGGGTCTCGGCACGGATGTACAGCGGTACACCAATGGCTGCCGCGACTGGGACGGCAAATGGATTGTCGGCACCAGCTACGTTGGCAATCCACTCGCCCGGTACCACGCCGTAAATTAACGAGCCGATACCGGCACCAATCAGCAAATATGGCAAAGATGTCTTGAACAAACTGAATGCTGAGTGACCAGCACGGAACAAACGTGATTTGAAGTCTGTCGACTTCAATATGTCGACCTCACCGACCAATCTCACTTTTTTAATGTCTTTTTCCAGTCCGAAAAACTGCCAAATCACACCGACCACAACAGCTAGAATAAAAGTCGATACAGCATAGAATAACGTGAATTTCCATCCAAATAATGTGACCAGCAAGCCCAGAATGACAGGATTCAGAATCGGCGATGAAATCAAAAATGACATGGTAGCGCCAAATGGGGCCCCTGCGTTAAGCAAACCGACTGTGACCGGAATGGTCGAGCAGGAACAAAATGGTGTTACGGCTCCTAGCCCCGCACCAACGATGTTGCCGCGTAAACTACGGCCAGTTAACAAACGCTGGACAGTACTGGCTGGAACATATTCCTGCATCATCGCTACTATAAAGCTGACGATTAAAAATAACACGATCAGCTCTCCGCTAATGATGGCAAAGAACTTCATAGTCTCAGTGAAGGTGTTGAGGTTCATAAGCATTTCCGATCAATGCATAGATGATCTATGTATGTACTTAAAAAAAATCACTGCTGTCGAGTGATATGTGCAGTCACTTCCAGCCATGCCTCGACTGCTACAGCAAAGGCCTCGTTGCCTTTTTCCGTCAGTGTATAGACCTTACGCCCACGACCCGCAACCGTTTCAGTATGTACTGTGACATAATTACCTTGTTCGAATTCACGCAAGACTGGATAGATTGTCCCTTCGGTCGGCGCACAGCAACCTTTGGTAGAACATTCCACTTCGCGTGCGATTTCGTAACCGTGCATTGGGCGGTGTCGTAATACACTTAAGATGAAGAACTTGGACAAACTCATCTTAATAATGCCGTTCCAATACAAACGGTCGGTGTAATCCACCGGTACACGTTTCACAGCTTGAGAGGGAGTCGTTGATCTAGTCATACTGGAAATTCTACACCTCGACCATCAATGTATCAAGTCTAATCTCAGATTTCATGTATGCGTATATGTGTAGATGGCTGGAAATTCTGGCATACACTGGACTAACAGGCGCTTATAAGAAGACCCTATAGCAAAATCATATTTATATGACATAATATTCAGCTCCAAGATAATAAGGCATAAGATGAGATGGGTTACAGTCTGGATTTTCGAAAGCGAGTCCTGGCATACAAAGACAAGCATTCGTTGACTTTCGAACAAACGAGTACGCATTTTGAGGTTTCCATACGGACTTTGTTTCGGTGGTGCAATAAAATAGAACCTTGCATGACCCGCGCTAAACCCGCCACGAAAATTCCTGATGAAGATCTCATCGCAGATGTTCAACATTTTCCCGATGACTATCA
>NZ_CAWMEB010000408.1:0-5446 GCF_963866145.1 Xenorhabdus sp. NBAII XenSa04 | reverse complement strand
TGGGTGTTTTGTTGGGTAGAGGATAATTTAACCCAGTTACAGCAAGGTATGCGATTCAGAAGCCGGGGATATCCGCCTAAACTGAGCGATGCTGAAGTTATCACGATGGAAGTGATTGGTGAATTCTTAGGCTTTTCAACCGATAAAGGGATTTGGACGTATTTTTGTAACCACTGGCGTGAGTGGTTTCCCGGACTCGGTTCACGCGCCAACTTTGCCAAACAGGCCTCGAATCTTTGGGTTGTAAAACAAAAACTGCAAGAGAAGCTGGCGATGCTATTGGGCGCATTCGACAGGCCGGTACACATTATCGACGGGTTTCCGCTGCCCGTCTGTGGGTTCAAAAGAGCTAAAGGAAGTGCCAACTTTAAAGGGCAAGCCGATTATGGGTACTGTGTCGCTAAGAATGAAACTTACTACGGCTTTAAAGGGCATCTGATGATAGATGAAACTGGCGTAGTGACGGGGATCACAGTGACTCCTGCCAGTTGCAGTGAGCGTGAAGCTGCTTGGGATTTGGTTGCCCCGATAAAAGGCTGTTTGCTTGGCGATAAAGGGTATATAGGCGTTGAATTTAAACAGGAAATGAATCAACAGGGTATAAAGATGATCACCCCGACGCGTACCAATATGGAGGATCCTCTTCCCAAGAAAACGAGAAGAATGATTAACGCCAAACGCCGTTTAATTGAAACGGTGATTGGTCAACTCGCCGGACAATTTGCTATCGAGAAGTGCAGGGCACGGGATTTGTGGCATTTGAGTAATCGAATTGCCAGAAAACTGCTTTCCCACACGTTGGGTATTTTTGCTAATTTTAAACAAGGTAAAAGTCAACGCGACTGGCTTCAACAATCCAACGTTATAGGATGTTAAAGTCGAGCATCGCGTTAATTTTGTTATAGGGTTTTCAATATAAAAAACACCGTTTCATATTGAAATTATTATATTAATTTAAAATTTAACGTGAATATAATTTTATTAACCTAATGAAATGGTAATAGAATAAAATTTATATGGTTTATTTTCCTTAAGGTAAAATATCATCATTAAAGTATTTCATACGCTTCCAACGTTTCCGAAAATGATTAAACTTTTTAAGTATTCTGTTGGATGTAAAAGGATCAATATGGGCGTTTATTGTTCTATTTTTGCTGACAGAACTAATGCGTGAACATTTGATAACTATATGTAATATTCCCAATTTGAGAATATTTTATTGTTATCAAAGGAGATTAATGTCCTGGTATAGATATCTTAGTATCTTATACCAGCACTAACGCCAGGGAAATTCTCTAAAAAATATAAAAATGAATCTAAATAAGATATAAAAATAGTATTGTAATTAATCAATATGAGGGGGATAGGACTATATCTACCACTTTAGTTTTATACAAAAATCACTGAAACTAATAACCTGAAACTTTTCACAAGAAAAGTTTCAGGTATATTCATAGGATTAAAACAGAGCATTAACACTTTGTTTTTTATTTTACAGGAGCTAATTCAGACAAACCTGCCATTGCTTTTTCTAGGTACTGGCGGGGGCAACCTAGGTTAATTCGGATAAATCCTTTTCCTTTATCACCAAAATTACATCCCATTGAAACAGCGACTTGGGCTTTTTGTATTAATATTTGTTGCAACGTATTATCATCTAAGTCTAAATCTCGACAATCCAGCCAGGCCAGATATGTACCTTCTGCTTTGATCATTCGGCACCAAGGGGCAGAAGATGCTAACGCCTGTTCTAACCAAATACGATTTTCAGCCAGATAATCCAATAGGTTATCAAGCCATATCTCGCCATATTGGTAAGCAGCAGTAGCCGCAGCCATAGATAGTGAATTGAATACATCTAACCCATGAGCATGCAACCGATCATTAAAGGCTTGCCTAAGTGACGGATTTGGAATGAGAAAGTTTGAAATACGCAGTGATGAGAGTCCAAACGTTTTACTTGATGAAGTGGCAACAATAACATGCTCATGCCATTCACTATCCAGATGCAATACTGAGGTGAATTTTCCCCAAGGTAGCGTTAAATCCGCCCAGATTTCATCGGAAAGTACTGTTGTACCGTACTTTTTACAAAGTATTAATAGTTGGAGTAATTCGTTACGATCCCAACAGCGACCAGTAGGATTATGGGGATTACATAACAATAACAGCGGTGGTCTGTGTTGTTCCAAGATATGTTTTAGGTGACCGTAGTCAATTTTATACCCTTCTGGGGTTTCAATAAGTGGGTTTTCAATAACCTTTCTGCCGTTCATAGTCGTAATTTTGGCAAACGAAGAATAGTAAGGCCCCTGTATAACAACTCCCTCTCCTGGTTTACTCAACATTTGTATCAATAAAGCTAACCCAGGTATGACACCTTCTATAGAGGTAAACCAATCCCTGTGTAAGGTGAGTTTATGGCGTTTTGCAAACCAGTCTATTGCTGCCTGATAGTAAAGATCGTCGCGTTCACTATAACCGAAAATACCATGATCGATTCGGGATGATAGGGCTTGCTGGACTTCTTTTGGACACTGAAAATCGTAGTCTGATACCCACATTGGCAGAAGGTCATTTGTGTTTAATTGCAGATAACGATCTAAAAAATCCCACTTAATAGAACCTGTATTGTGGCGATCGATTATCTGGTTGAAATCATATGATTTCACGTTGTGTTTCCTTTTTCTTCAGAGAATTTTCGGAGGGGATTTTTGCAATACCGAAACCAGTAAAGCCATAAATGAGGGCAAAAAAGATGGCGGCATAGCACTGGATTGCCCAAGGTAGTAACTCCAGCGTACTGACTCCCAGTGTTGTAGCCATGTAAATGCCGGCAGAAGTCCAGGGAAGCAGAGGTTCGATAACCGTACAGCCATCTTCTATGGTGCGTGATAGATTTTTGTTGTCCAGTCCCATCCGGTGATAAGCATCTTTGAATAGTTCGGCCGGGATGAGAAGAGCCAGTTTTCCATCACAAGTTGCGCCTGTCACCATAATCGTTGTGGCCAACGTTGCGGCAATGAGTTGGCCGGTTGTATGAACAGCTTTCAGAAGCTGGTTGATGATAATGGTTAGTGCGCTAGTGAGTGTTAAGGCTCCGGCAAACGCGAATGCACAAAGTATAAGCAGTATAGTCCCCATCATTGAGGACATACCTCCGCGATTAAGTAAGCGGGGAATATCACTAACGATACCAGTGATATTATGTCCTTGCTCGGAGAACATTGAGAGGTTGAAACCATCAATTATCGCGTTAAGTCCTTGTTTAAGCGTGAATCCTTGAAGAGCTATACCGATCGTAATCGCTAATGCACAGGCAGCCAACATGGTTGGTATCACCGGGCGTTTTGTTATAGCTCCCCATAAAACTAATACCGGTGGCAAAATCAGCAATAAATTGAAATTATACAGACTTTCAAGAGATTGTATGATTTCTGTGATTTTTTCTGGGGGAACTGTACTCCCTGTTAAATCTGTATAGCCGACGATAAAGTAAACAATAGCAGCTAAAACAAAGCCAGGAATAGTGGTATATGTTAAATGTTGAATATGACTGTAAAGATCTGTTTCGGCCACGATTGCAGCGAAATTGGTTGAGTCAGATAACGGCGAGATTTTATCACCGAAATACGCTCCTGAAACAATCGCGCCTGCTGCTGCGGCTAAAGATACGTCAAGGCCAGCCGCTACTCCCATTAGAGCAACTCCAACTGTTCCGGCTGCGCCCCATGAAGTACCGGTACAAACTGAAATCAAGCTCGTGATAAAGAAGGCAGCAATCAGTATGTATTGAGGGCTAATCAGTTTTAGTCCCCAATATACCATGTAAGGTATAGTTCCACTGAACATCCAGGTGCCAATTAGACCTCCGACACAAATCAGTATCATTATTACTGGCATAGCTTTGGCTAGCTTTGCCACAATAGAATCAATAATGTCATCCCAGCGATAGCCTTGCCAATATGCCAGGGCCGCTGCTATTACGGCGGAGATAAGTAATAAGGATTCGATACGCAGATTAAGTTGACCATAGCCAATAATTAGCAGTAAGAGCATTGATGCAATTGGTAGGATAGCGAGTCCCAGATTAATTTTTTTCTTGTCATCCATTTGAAAATTCCAATTTTATGTAGGGTGTTGAAATAAAATCTATTTTATTAAAAGAACAGAATCTCTGATGATGAGTTCTGCGGAAAACATATTCATTTGTGGAGTCGGTTCTTTTTTGGCGCTGAGTTGTAATGCCAGATTAGTAGCCCGTTGAGCCATTTGTTCAATTGGGTTGCGTATGGTAGTTAAGGGAGGATAGAGATATCGGGCTGTAACTATATCATCAAAGCCAATGATCGATAGCTGTTCTGGTAAGCGAATTCCCCGCCGATGTAGGGAGCGCATCATTCCGGCAGCCATCACATCATTGAATGTTACTGCTGCGGTAAAGTTGATACCGCTGTCTAAGAGTTTTTCTGCTGCTTGTTCTCCGCCTTTTTCGTTAAATGGAACACTGATAACCCAACCGCCGGGTACAGTGATACCCGCATTAGCCATTGCAGAATAATATCCTTCCAAACGGAGTCTTCTATCATCAATTGGTAAATCTGCTGTTATATAAGCAATTTTTCGATGACCATTTTGGAGAAGGTAGTTGATAGCCGTCTGAGAAGCGCTGATATTATCTAACCAGATACATCGGTTAGCGATGGCTGGAAGATATCGATTAATAACCACTAATCCTGGAGTGTGAGCTGCATAACGTAATATATCGGCTTCGTTCATTCTACTGACATAGGCTACTATTGCTTCACACCCTTGATTGATTAAAAAATCCAATGCAGATTTTTCGAGTTCAGCTTGATGCCCGCCACTACAAACCATAAGTTTGGCTTCTTTTTTTCGAGCGATTCTTTCAACTCCGCGAGATAAAAGAGAAAAAAACGGATCAGCTAAATTACCTGTCAGTAATCCCAACATATTGCCGCACCTTTGTGCCAATGCAAGTGCTGCGGAATTACGGTGGTAATTTAATTCTCGCATGGCTTTTTCTACACGCTCACGTGTACCTGGTTCAACATAAACTGTATTATTAATAACACGACTGACAGTGGCTACAGATACTCCAGCTTTATGAGCGACATCTTTCATAGTGGCCATTGCTTTTCCCTAGCAGTTATATAAGCTAAATATAGGGTGGGATCATATCCCAATTTATTCAGATGATCATGAAATGTTTTGTGGGCTTTATTTTAGGCGAATAACATATATTGGGCTCTGGCAAATAGTTTAATGATAGAATGAGAGTTTTATCTCTTCGGTTATTTAAATCACTTTTTAAAGTGTGTCATACTCTGTGCATATAGTTATCTATGCTCCTGAGAATTTTCTCTCTTGTCGTCGCGCTGCATTTTGAAATCCATTGGATATAGAAAAGTATAATCTATAGATT
>NZ_CAWMEB010000407.1:0-5039 GCF_963866145.1 Xenorhabdus sp. NBAII XenSa04 | reverse complement strand
TTCAACATACCTTACTAGACTATAGGAGAACGGAAAAAGGCCAACACTGCGTATTTATTAGGATTTTGTAGACTTCGGAAGACGTTACGATATGAATGGATGGTACGCCCTACAGGATTCGAACCTGTGACCTACGGCTTAGAAGGCCGTTGCTCTATCCAGCTGAGCTAAGGGCGCATTAGGATGTGAAATAAGAAGCACAATTAATGCAGGGGTGGATTATACGGGCATAATGGCTTGAGTCAATGACCTTTTAGCTTATATGCTCATTTTATGATTAATTATTAATAACTGACAGGCGGTTCATGTTCTGACAAAATAGCTCCTGTTCCTATACTCGATGATGGAATCTTAACTATATGTCAGCAAAAATTATTGATGGGAAAACGATTGCGCAGACAATCAGAAACGAAGTAGCAGAAAAAGTCAGGCAGCGTGTTGCTGCTGGAAAACGTGCCCCTGGGCTTGCCGTCGTTTTAGTAGGAGAAAATCCCGCCTCCCAGATTTATGTCGCGAGCAAACGCCGCGCTTGTGAGGAAGTTGGTTTTACTTCCCGCTCTTATGACTTACCAGACACCACCAGCGAAGCCGAATTACTCACCCTGATAGATAACCTGAACAAAGATCCAGAAATTGACGGTATCTTAGTTCAACTTCCCCTCCCCGCCGGTATTGATAATGTCAAGGTACTGGAACGTATTCATCCCGATAAAGATGTCGATGGGTTTCACCCTTACAATATTGGCCGATTGTGTCAACGTGCGCCAAAGCTGCGCCCTTGTACTCCACGAGGTATTGTGACGTTATTGGAGCGCTGTAATATCAATACCTATGGGTTGAATGCCGTTATCATTGGTGCTTCCAATATTGTCGGGCGTCCAATGAGCCTTGAATTACTGTTAGCAGGTTGTACCACAACAGTAACGCATCGTTTTACCAAGAACCTGCGCCAGCATGTTGAACAGGCCGATTTATTAGTTGTGGCTGTTGGTAAACCCAACTTCATTCCTGGTGAATGGATAAAACCCGGCGCTATTGTGATTGATGTCGGCATCAACCGTCTGGAAAATGGTAAAGTCATTGGAGATGTCGATTTCGATAAGGCATCTGAATGTGCAAGTTGGATTTCTCCTGTGCCGGGTGGTGTTGGCCCAATGACAGTTGCGACATTAATTCAAAATACCTTGCAAGCATGCGAGGAATACCATGATGTAGATACAACTGAAGGATACTGATGGACATTTTTTATTTAGATAGTCACCCTTATGTAGAACTGTGTGATCTACTGAAGTTTCAAGGGTGGTGTGAAAGTGGTGCTGCTGCGAAGGCTGTGATTGCAGAGGGTTTAGTAGAAGTTGATTCCCAGGTGGAAACCCGCAAACGCTGCAAGATCGTCGCCGGGAAAGTTGTTACTTTTAACGGTGAATCTGTGCGCGTTGAAGGGTAGCTCAGTAGCATTGAGTCTCCGATAATATCCTTCGGAAAAACTGTACCTTATATTCTCTACGCATTTAAGGTGCAGTTTTTTATTTATAAACAGATTTCTTTTTCTTAATACAAATTTATCTGGTTTTCTCTACAAGATATGTGACATTAACGATATCTTAATAAACAATCATGCCAACAATATTTTGGTTTTCTAATAAGTTGCTATACTGAGAGACTCACTTACAACTGAAAAGGAGTTGATTATGTTTAGTAATAGAGCTGCAAGAAGGTTGTTGGGTATGTCTCATAAGTTAAGTAAATCTAAACGCAGAGTGACTATTTCTCTTCTGAATCTCGATTCCAGTGATAGTAAGCATCAAATACCAGAACATCTGAGTCATTCTTCTTTTATTTCTATAAAACGAGATACTTTTTCAGGAAAAGTTACTTATCACTCTGGAAGTGCTTTCTATCCTAAATATTTAAATACGAATCAATAAAATAGTCTGTTTTATTTATCAAATAAGTTTGGCTATTAAAAATAATATCACTATAAACATTACTGTGATTAAAACATTACATAATATATTACAGTAATCAAACAAACCGCCCACATATGGGGCGGTTTTGGCATATTTACGGCTTAGAAAAATTCTTTATTTACAGCGCCATGTTGTGCCCTGTGGGCCATCTTCCAGTTCGATACCCATTGCATTAAGCTGGTCACGCGCGGCATCAGCCAAAACCCACTCTTTGTTTTTACGAGCATCGTTACGCTGTTTGATCAGCGCTTCGATTTGGGCAACGTTATCATCCGCATGAGCACTACTTTGCAGGAACTGTTCAGGATCTTGCTCCAGAAGACCCAGAATACCCGCCAGTTTACGTAGCTCAGCCGCCAGACCATTCGCCGCAGCCATATCATCTGCTTTCAGGCGGTTGATCTCGCGAGCCATGTCAAACATCACGGAATAGGCTTCCGGCGTGTTGAAATCATCATTCATCGCTTCCACAAAACGGGATTCAAAAGCTTCACCACCAGCAGGCTGGGCAGATTTATCTGTCCCACGCAAAGAAGTATACAGACGCTCAAGTGCAGTACGAGCCTGTTTTAGATTCTCTTCTGTATAGTTCAACTGGCTGCGATAGTGACCAGACATCAGGAAATAACGCACAGTTTCAGCATCGTAATATTCTAGCACATCACGAATAGTAAAGAAGTTATTCAGAGATTTGGACATCTTCTCTTTATCCACCATCACCATGCCAGAATGCATCCAATAGTTCACATAAGGGCCTTCATGAGCACAGGTAGATTGGGCAATCTCATTTTCATGATGCGGGAACATTAAATCTGAACCACCGCCATGAATATCAAAATGATGCCCCAACTGTTTGGCATTCATAGCAGAACATTCAATGTGCCAACCCGGACGGCCTGAACCCCATGGAGATTCCCAACTAGGTTCGCCCGATTTGGACATTTTCCACAATACAAAATCCATTGGATTACGTTTTACATCAGCAATTTCAACACGCGCTCCCGCCTGCAATTGCTCCAAATCCTGACGAGAAAGCAGCCCATAATCAGGATTGGTATCAATGGAGAACATCACGTCACCATTATCTGCAACGTAAGCATGACCACGTTTAATTAACTGCTCAGTGAGTTCAATAATTTCAGGGATATGCCGAGTTGCACGTGGCTCTGAATCTGGACGCAGAATATTCAGTGCATCAAAATCGCTGTACATCTCATTCAACATACGTGTAGTCAGCGCTTCACAGCTTTCATTATTTTCAATAGCACGCTTGATAATTTTGTCATCTATATCCGTAACATTACGAACATAGGTCAAATCATAGCCTAAATAACGCAGGTAACGGGAAATAACGTCAAAAGCAACAAAGGTTCTGCCGTGGCCAATATGACATAGATCATAAATGGTGATGCCACACACGTACATGCCCACTTTCCCTTTATGGATCGGCTTAAATTCTTCTTTTTGGCGACTGAGAGTATTGAAAATTTTTAGCATCGGTGGGTTTTCCGTAAAAATTGATGTACGTGTAATAAAAAACAAAAGCGAATAAATCCGCTGATTATAGGCTTCCTTATCAGTTACATAAATAAACTATAATATGAAAAGCCAAGTGGGCTATTTCACCCTGATATGGTGAGCTTTGCAAGCATTGCGATCCGCCTTGTTCACATGAGATTGCAGAGTACTGACTCAAGATCACAGATATGGTATAAAAGCCCTTGTTCCGAACACTCTAGAATATTAGGGTCAATCAAAATTATTATTAGGATTTCTATTATGGTGACTTTTCATACCAATTTCGGCGATATTGTCATTAATACTTTCGCTGAAAAAGCGCCTGTAACTGTTGACAATTTTTTGAATTACTGCCGTGAAGGCTTCTACGACAACACGATTTTTCACCGCGTCATCAATGGCTTCATGATTCAAGGTGGTGGTTTTGAACCTGGTATGAAGCAAAAAACGACTCAATCCCCTATCCAGAACGAAGCCAATAATGGCCTGAATAATAGTCGTGGTACTATCGCAATGGCACGTACCAATGATCCACATTCCGCAACGGCTCAGTTCTTCATCAACGTTGTTGATAATGACTTTCTGAATTTCCGCTCAGAACGTCCGGACGGCTGGGGTTACTGTGTATTTGCTGAAGTTGTGGAAGGTATGGATGTGGTTGATAAAATCAAAGGTGTTTCCACTGGCCGCAGCGGTATGCACCAAGATGTACCACACGAAGATGTGATCATTGAACGTGTTACTGTCAGCGAATAATTATTTATATAATATCCAGCTAGAGAATAGTTAATCGTTACATGAGTACACTGTTTATTGCAGATTTGCATCTCAGTGCGCAGGAACCGGCAATTACTGCCGGTTTTCTACGTTTTTTGCGTGAAGATGCAATTCATGCTGAAAGTCTGTATATCCTCGGTGATTTTTTTGATTACTGGATTGGCGATGATGATCCCAATCCTCTGCATACGGAAATAGCCCAGGCACTTAATACACTGAGACAAAAAGGGGTTTCGTGCTATTTTCTTCATGGTAACCGTGATTTTTTGTTAAGTTCCCGGTTTGCCAAAGAGAGTGGCTTGATTCTGCTACCGCAAGAAAAGATATTGGAATTATACGGTAAACGTATTCTGATCTTGCACGGCGATACACTCTGCACCGATGACGCAGGTTATCAACAATATCGTAAACGAGTACATACCCCGTGGATCCAGCGGCTGTTTTTACTTCTTCCCTTGTTTATTCGGCTAAAAATTGCAGCCAAAATGCGGGCCGGAAGCCAATATGCTAATAGACAGAAATCCGAATCAATCATGGATGTCAACCAACAGACTGTTATTAAACACTTTAACCAATATCAGGTTGATTGGATGATCCACGGACATACTCATCGTCCAGCGATCCATGATATCCAAATCAACGATAAAACCGTGCATCGTGGTGTATTAGGAGCCTGGCATAATCAAGGTTCAATGTTTAAAGTGACAGAGGCATCTATTGAACTGATATTTTTCCCTTTTTGAATTCTCTGATCTTTTTCTAGAAAAATTGGTA
>NZ_CAWMEB010000406.1:0-67303 GCF_963866145.1 Xenorhabdus sp. NBAII XenSa04 | reverse complement strand
AATCCTTCCCCCACCACCATCTAGTTATGTCATCTTACCCACTCTTGAATAAAAAAACATTTATGCTCACTGAGAGGAAGAATGAGAGTCTTCGAGCAAAATTTAGATTAAGAATCGAACACAGCGAAGTGATATTACGCCCAGTACGTTAACCGGAAGGTGAAAAACGAGAAATGGTGCATCATCCTTCCCCCACCATATCTTAAGGTATATTCCATTATCTGCATTTACTGTTAAAGCTAACAGATATACTGCTTGGGGGAAGAACAATCTAATTTACTCAATGAGCAAATGGATATCGTAAAATTAACGTGTTCACCAAACACCAATAGCGGAGCTCTGGAGGATCTGCAATTTGCTCCGCTTATGCAATCGGTTACTCCATATCACTAACGGAGTCGATAAAACGATTTAACACGCTTGAATGGGATTTAGATTTATAAACGTAACACTGATTAACTGCATCAGCTCGTGATATTGGAATAAAGCCCAGGCTTTTTCCTTCCTCCAACGCACCAGAACGGGCATCTGTAATAAAAATATAATCTTTGGATTGAATGAAATTAAGACAGCACTCCATATTGTCCATTTGCCTTATATTAACTTTCTCTCCGTTTTTTATCATATCCTCTTCCAAATTCTTTATAAAATCGCTTTTATAGAGAACTGGATCACACAACCACGTTTTCTTTTTCAATAATTGAGTTAAATCACCATTGGCTTCATCAATTAACTCTTGACGGCAGCAAATACCTAAATTCTGCCCTTCAATTTTACGAACCAAACTGAATCTATCACTGAGTATTTTTTCCGAGCTTAAAATTATCGTATTGCCTTCATAGTCAACTATTTCATCAATGTTATCATAACTAAAGCGTAATATATTAACTTGAGCATTATTTCTGTCTGCTGCTTTATAAAGTGAAATCAGGTGCCTGTCTTTCCCCCAGTCGTAGTAGATATTGACGCTGTTACAAATAGTTCCGCTAAAGTGTTTCTTTGTAATTTCTTTTTCTTTCAAATAAAGTTCTTTTAAGTCATTATATAGTTCCACTCCGTCTTTAGTCAGTATCATCCCAAACTTCTCCCTTTTAAATAAGCGCTTTCCTAACGTCGCCTCAAAGTCTTTAATTGATTTAGCAACTGGGGGAGTCGTACGGTTCATCACTCTTGCCGCTTTGCTTAAAGAACCCATTTCCACCACCGCCATGAATGCTTCTAATTTACGAGAAAAAAACATAATTCACCGTTCCTATGTAACTTGTGGCTAAAATAATTTCCTTGAAATGGCCTTCTCATCAGGTAACCGCTAAATCAAACTTGATATTGTGAAGGTATAATTTTGTACAATAAAAATAGCTATTTTTCAAATGGCATTTATATGTAATGCCAGCCCCTGATGCAAAAATGCGGTTCAGATGAACTATATTATTCACCTGTATCATGATGAATATTCCATCGTGAATGTAAACCATTAATAAATATAAACATGGTCTACAAGTTCAATTTTCTATCAGAGATTGATTAACTCTTCTACTTTTTCATTAATTATTTTTTGTAATGCGTGACACAGAATAAATTTCAAGAATAAAAACACTTACCTAAAAACATAATACCAAGCGTTGAATATAACAAAGAATGATTAATTAAATAAGTATTTATACATTAATTAATTATTTGCTCATCACGTGTTTTTTATTATTTATCATGATTACATACTCTAAATTTGAGTAATAGGCGTATTATACTCAATATAACATTACATATAAGAGTAAAATAGTGAAATATCAAGATAACCTACTTAAAATTATTATTTAATAAATGGTTACATCCTTTTTTATATCTGTTAAGATTAAAAAGATAAATATTCTATAGGTGATTATAACGGTATGAAATTTGTATCATTCAATATTAATGGCCTGCGGGCACGTCCTCATCAGCTTACCGCGATTGTTGAACAACATCAGCCTGACGTAATTGGATTACAAGAAACAAAAGTTCATGATGAAATGTTCCCTTTGGAAGAAGTTAGCAAACTTGGTTACCATGTCTTCTATCACGGTCAAAAATCCCATTACGGTGTGGCCCTGCTGACACGCCAGAAGCCAATTGAAGTTCAGAAAGGTTTTCCTACAGATGAGGATGATGCGCAGCGTCGTATTATCATGGCAGATATTGAAACACCTTTAGGCTCATTAACTGTAATTAATGGTTACTTTCCACAAGGTGAAAGCCGTGATCACCCGGTCAAATTTCCTGCAAAAGCAAAATTCTACCAAGATTTACAAACCTACCTGGAAAGAAAACAATCCCCAGAATCCAATATTCTTATTATGGGTGATATGAATATCAGTCCGACTGATCTTGATATTGGGATCGGTGAAAATAACCAAAAACGCTGGTTGAAAACGGGAAAATGTTCTTTCTTACCGGAAGAAAGAGAGTGGATGGAACGCCTTAAAAGTTGGGGGCTCGTTGATACGTTTCGCGCTCATCATCCTGAAATCAATGATCAATTCTCTTGGTTTGATTATCGCTCGAAAGGGTTCGACGATAATCGGGGGCTTCGCATTGACTTGTTGCTTGCCAGCCGTCCACTAGCGGAAAAATGCCTTTCTGCTGGTATAGATTATGGTATCCGTAGCATGGAAAAACCATCTGATCACGCTCCTGTTTGGGCTGAATTTAAAATTTGATTCTCAAAATAATAAAATCCAGCACCGGAGTTGGCGGTGCTGGATTTTTCTACAGTATTTTTAATTGCATCGTTTTGATCTTATCTACCCGGCTTTGTCAGTTTTTGTTTTCTTCTTTTTACTCTTTTTTCCTTTCACGGAAACAGGAGGTAACTCCCTAAAAGCCTTCAAATTTCGATACTGTTTTGCCTGCCAAATCAACTGCTGCAACGTTTCGTGAAGAGGCAACATAAAATCCTGATAGCGGACTTGTTTTTCACTGATTTGTGTTAGTTTTGACTCCCAATGCGCTGTCATATCGGGCAGTACAGCCATATCAGGTAATACATGGATAAGCGCCCGCCCCGCAGGGGTTGCATGGATATAGCGCCCTTTTTTGTACAGAAATTCTCGTTTAAACAGTAATTCAATAATACCTGCTCTCGTTGCTTCTGTACCCAGACCATCTGTTGCTCGTAACACTTTTTTTAGTGCTTTATCTTGTACAAATCGGGCAATTCCTGTCATTGCAGACAATAAAGTCGCATCAGTAAAAGGACGTGGTGGCTGAGTCTGCCTCTCCACCACTTCTCCTTTTTCACATAAGAGTTCATCACCTTTGGCAACAACAGGCAGCGGAGTGCCTTCATTTTCCTCATCTCGCTCCTTATTACCCAATAAGGTTCTCCAGCCAGCCTCTGCCAGAAAACGAGCTTTTGCTATGAATTTTCCACCTGCAATATCAAGCTCGATCGTACACTTGCGAAATACCGCATCCGGGAAAAACTGCATCAAGTACTGTCTGGCAATCAATCCATAAATATGGTGTTCATTTTCCGTCAAATTGATCTGGCTGCTTCGGGCTGTGGGAATAATCGCATGATGAGCATCAACTTTTTTATCATCCCAACAGCGGTTCTTTTTCTCCGTGTCCAACGCTTCTTGTGGTAATAAATGCGTGGTATGAACTGAAATAGCATTTAAGACAGCCTGACGCCCCGCAAAATGCTCTTCCGGCAAGTAACGACAATCAGAACGTGGATAAGTGATTAATTTATGCGTTTCATAAAGTCGCTGACAAATATCCAGCACATCCTGAGCACTTAAACCAAAGCGCCTGGCTGCTTCAATCTGTAATGAAGAGAGAGAAAACGGTAATGGTGCCGTTTCTGATTCTCGTTTATCCTGATACGCAGTAACATAAGCGGGTTGCCCTGTAATACGCGCCACAACATGCTCTGCTAAAGGCCGATGGATAATCCGACCTTCTTCATCCTGAAAATCAACACAGGATTCACTGGGTTGCCATACAGCCGTAAACCGTTCTTCTTTCGGAGTAACAATATAAGCTTTGACCTCAAAGAAATCTTTCGGCACAAAATGCTCTATTTCCTCATCACGACGAACAACCAACCCCAGAACCGGGGTCTGAACACGTCCGACAGATAACACCCCTTGATAGCCGGCATTCTGCCCTAGCAATGTATAAGCACGAGTCATATTAATGCCATAGAGCCAGTCCGCTCTAGCTCTGGCGAGTGCTGAAACACATAGAGGAATAAATTCCCGGTTACTCCTTAAACGCTCAACCGCTTTAAGTACCGCCTGTGGATTTAAGTCGTTGATCAGGCAGCGTTGGACATTTTGCTTTTTATTATTATCCAAATGCAAAAAATCCAATACTTCATCCACCAGTAATTGACCTTCACGATCAGGGTCTCCGGCATGGATAATTTCATCAGCCCTTTCCAGAAGAGATTTAATCGTATTAAGTTGTTTGGCAACCGTTGCGCGTGGTTTCAACTGCCATTTTTCAGGAATGATCGGTAAATCAGCCAATACCCAACGTGCATAACGGCTATTGTAAGCATCTGGCTCAGACTGCTCTAACAAATGGCCTACACACCAGGTAACAAATTGGTTATTACCACACTCAATAAACCCATCACCCCGACGATGAGGTTTGGGTAAAACATCGGCAATGGCTCGTGCCAGACTAGGTTTTTCTGCAATAAAAAGACGCATAGAATTATTCAAAACTTCAATCAATACCTTGTTCGAGCGTGGTTAAATCAGTTCATCTACGGCAATTAAACTAAAAGAAGTGGATTGATGTGGCGACTTTCATCTTCCCCACCACATCTGATCCACCGCATCTGGCAATATCATCAGTCACTTTAGAAGTAACTGACAAAACCCGTTAAATCTGGTGTTGAAACTTTCATCGGAGCTTTAAGTTCCGGTGTACCCAAATAGAGGAATCCAACAATTTTATCATTTTCTTCACATCCCAAACCCGCTCTAACTGTTGGATCTTCAGTCCAGGAGCCAGAACGCCATATTCCACCAAACCCCTGAGCCACCGCAGCCATTTGCATGGCATGAACTGAACAACCTGCCGCCACAACTTGTTCCCAGGCAGGCACTTTCACGTGTTCAACAACTTTGGCAATAACAGTAATAATCATAGGTGCACGATAAGGTGCATTTGTTGCTTTTTCCACCACATCTTCACCCATATCGCCTTCAATTGCTGATTTTTTAAGTAATTTACTGAATTTATCAATCCCTTCCCCCTGCATTACAATAAAATGCCAGGGACGTAATGCTCCATGATCTGGTGCTCGCATTCCCGCCGCAAGAATATGTTGCAATGCCTCTCCTTTCGGAGCTGGAACGGTTAAACGAGAAACAGAACGACGATTCAATAAAAGTTCCAAAGCATTCATAATTTCCTCCTGAATAAGTTAACCTATCACGACCCAACATTCTCTGTTTATTCGTTACTGAATGAAAGAGTAGATATTATTATTTTTTCAATCATTCTCGTGAATTCCAGCTGACATTTATCAGCTAGCTGATTAGGATAATCCTATTTGACCCCATAACTGGAGACGATATGCGTACTTTATGGAAGTTTATAGCAGCAATATTTAAATGGAGTTGGAAACTGCTAAATTTCGTTCGCCAATTTATTTCCAACCTGATTTTTGTCCTATTGGTTGTATTAGTCGCCACTGGCATTCTCATATACAAAGAGCAGTTCCGCTTAAACAATGATTATAATGGGGCATTATATGTCAACTTATCCGGTATCGTTGTTGATCAAGTGACTGTTCTCAATCCACTGGATCAACTCGGACGGGATCTTGTTGACTCCTCCAGCAGCCGTTCACAGGAAACCTCTGTGTTCGATATTGTTGATAGTATCCGCCGGGCGAAAAGTGACCCTAAAATTACCGGTATGGTATTGAAGTTAGATGACTTTATTGGTGCCGATCAGTCTTCTATGAGATATATAGGCAAAGTCATCAATGAATTTAAGGCTTCAGGTAAACCAGTTATTGCCATCGGAAATAACTATAGCCAGGCACAATATTATTTAGCCAGTTACGCAAACGAAATATTCCTTGCTCCACAGGGGAGTGTGTCCCTTCATGGCTTCTCAAACAACCGTCTGTTCTATAAATCATTATTAGAAAATCTGAAAGTTTCCACTCACATTTTCCGTGTTGGTACATACAAATCAGCAGTAGAACCAATGATGCGGAATGATATGTCAGATGATGCCCGTAAAGCAGATACGCTCTGGCTTAATGAACTTTGGAACAATTACCGGCAAGTTATTGCCACCAACAGGAAAATGCCTCTTGACAAAGTCCTTCCTGCCCCTTCAACGTTTATTGAAAAACTCCATAAAGCTGGAGGAAATAGTGCACTCTATGCGTTTCAAAACGGTTTAGTAGATAAAATTGCGCCTCTGAATGTCATTGAAAAGAAATTGATACATCAATTTGGTTGGGATAAACAAAATCAGCATTTCAACTACGTCAGTATTAATGACTATATTGCTAAACAGCCAGTCCAAAATAGTTATCAAAACAATGGCAACATTGCGGTGATCATAGTTGAAGGTGCAATCATGGATGGTAAACAATCCAATGGCATAGCTGGTGGTGATACAATCGCAGCACAACTGCGAGAAGCACGTATGAATCCCGAAATCAAAGCCATTATATTACGTGTAAACAGCCCTGGCGGCAGTATCGGTGCATCTGAACTCATCCGCAGTGAACTCATGGCAATTCGGGAAGGTACTGATGAAAATGGTAAAAAGGTCAATCAAAAACCCATCGTTGTTTCAATGGGGGGTCTTGCGGCATCAGGGGGATACTGGGTATCCACACCAGCTAACTACATTATTGCATCACCAAATACTTTAACTGGCTCCATTGGTGTTTTCGGTGCCTTCAATACCTTTGAAAAAAGCCTGGATCACCTTGGTGTAAATACAGATGGTGTTTCAACACATCCACTGGCAGATATTTCATTAACAAAAGGTATAAACCCTCTGTTTTCTGACGTTATGCAATTGTCGATTGAAAACGGCTACAACCAATTTATCGAGCTGGTAGCAAATTCCCGGCATAAGCCAGTAGATGAGATTAAAAAAATCGCCGAAGGTCGTGTCTGGAGTGGTAGTGATGCGAAAAAGAATGGCTTGGTCGATCAATTAGGCGATTTCGATGATGCAGTGAAGAAAGCTGTTGAATTAGCAGGCCTCAAAACAGCATCATTAGACTGGATGCAGCCAGAGCTTTCTCTCACTGAAAAACTCATGCTAGAGTTTTCTTCATCTGCTCAGGCAATTATGCCAAATATTCTGCAATCAATGTTGCCGGCACCATTTGCTCAGGTTGCACAAGATATGAAACAGCAAGCAGTATTTTATAATCGCATGAATGATCCACAGCATGTTTATGCATTCTGCCTGAATTGCGAGAATATTCGCTAGAAAATTATTTCTAAAATGCGATAACAGTTATACCCAAGAGCCTGATCTTTATATATCAGGCTTTTTTTATTCCATATACCCCCTATAATCGGCTGAATATTTTTATCAGGTACTGTTATTGGGGTACTTCCATGCAGAAGAAATCTATCTATGTTGTTTATACAGGTGGCACAATTGGGATGCAGCATTCTCCCAATGGTTACATTCCTGTCTCTGGTCATTTACAACGGCAACTTGCACAGATGCCGGAATTCCACCGTCCAGAAATGCCAACGTTCACGATCCGTGAACACCATCCTCTTATCGACTCTTCTGACATGAGTCCGGATGATTGGGGGATTATCGCCAACGATATTGACCAGAATTACCATGATTACGATGGTTTTGTGATCCTGCATGGGACAGATACCATGGCTTTCACTACCTCAGCACTCTCTTTCATGTTTGAAAACCTAAACAAACCCGTTATCGTGACAGGGTCACAAATACCTTTAGAAGCGCTGCGTTCAGATGGTCAGACAAATTTGTTGAATGCACTGTACCTGGCAGCTAATTATCCCGTTAACGAAGTTAGCTTGTTTTTTAACAATAAGTTGTTTCGAGGGAACAGGACGGTTAAAGCTCACGCCGATGGTTTTAACGCTTTTTCATCTCCCAATTACCCTCCACTCATTGAAGCCGGGATCAATATCCGTACATTAAATACTGCACCCATACCGGCCAATCATGGTGACTTTATCGTACATCAAATCAAATCACAGCCAATCGGCGTTGTAACTATCTATCCGGGATTATCCTGTCAGGTGGTTGAAAATATCCTGATGCAACCTGTCAAGGCACTGATTTTACGCTCTTATGGTGTTGGTAATGCCCCACAGCGTTCCGATTTGTTAAAAATCTTAAGAGAAGCGACTGAACGAGGCATCATTGTGGTCAATTTAACACAATGTATCTCTGGAAGGGTCAATATGGAAGGTTATGCCAATGGTCATGCGCTAGCTACATCAGGCGTTATCAGCGGCTATGATATGACTTTTGAAGCAGCACTGACCAAACTGCACTACTTGTTGAGTCAGCACTACGAAACTGAAGAAATCCGCTCGCTAATGCAGCAGAATCTACGCGGAGAATTGAGCTACTCCGACAAGTAAAAATACGTCGAGGCATATAATGAAAACCGCATTATTACTTATCGATCTACAAAATGACTTCTGTACAGGCGGTACACTGGCGGTCAGGGAAAGCGAAGAAGTTATCGAAATGGCAAATAAAGCGATTGAATTGTGTCAGCAACACAATATCACTATTATCGCAACTCAAGATTGGCATCCATCCGATCACATGAGTTTTGCCATCAATTCTGGTCAACCTGTCGGTGAGTTGGGGGAACTGAATGGTATCCCTCAGATATGGTGGCCTGTGCATTGTGTACAGGGACAATTAGGTGCAGACTTCCATCCAGCGCTGAATCAGTCTGCTATTCAGAAAATTTTTCATAAAGGCGAAAATTCACAGATAGATAGCTATAGCGCATTCTTTGATAACGATCATAAAAATGCTACCAGACTACATAGTTGGCTATCAGAGCAACATATCAATCGCCTGTTGATTTTAGGAATTGCCACTGATTACTGCGTAAAATTTACGGTCTTGGATGCTTTAGAACATGGGTATGAAACTTACGTGATTGTTGAAGGTTGCCGTGGAGTCAATATTCAAGCGGATGATAGCCAACGAGCCATTGAAGAAATGTCAGCCAAAGGAGCCAGGTTGACTTCATTAAGTGAAATAACAACGCTTTTTTAAGTTATTTTTTCTGAAAATACCCAAAATTAACCTCGTCCTTTTATTGCAAACTCATTGCAAAGGACGAGGTTATTATTTTAACCTTCTGGCTCATTCTTCTTCTGACTGAGGTTTTAACTTAGCAACCATTTCTGATTGGAACATAGCCTTCAGTTCTTGCTTACTTTTTATCGTAATTTGACCATCCGTGCCAATCGTCATATGTTCAGGATCATAATTATGCCTGGCTTGCCAAAGCATCACCATTTGCAAACTATTTTCTTTCTGCTCTGTTGTTAATGGAACACCATCTTGCCATTTGCCCAACTCAACAGCCTGAACTAATCGTTGATAAATCTCAGGCGTCATGGCAGAGAGTAAATCATCCAACTTCATTGATATTTCCTTACGGCTACATATTTTGGCTGAATCGATTCTATTTCAATGAACAATTCATATTTCTTATATATCTATTTAAAAACACCCGCAGTCATAATATTAACCTGCTGTTTCCTCACCTGTTTCCTTATCAACAAACCATAACGCAACCGAATTAATGCAAAAGCGCTCTCCGGTAGGTTTAGGGCCATCAGGGAAAACATGCCCTAAATGTGCCTGACAATGACTGCAACGCACCTCTATTCGATGCATATTATGGGAGTAATCATCAATATATTTGATGGATTTATCATTGATTGGCTGGTAAAAACTTGGCCATCCACATCCAGAATCAAACTTAGTATCAGAAACAAATAATGGCTGATGACAACACAAACAATGATAAATACCCCTTTTTTTGTTGTGCAACAGCTTTCCTGAAAATGGCGGCTCAGTACCTGCTTCCTGCGTGACATAACGCTGCATTTCACTAAGCTGCTCCAGAGAAACGGAGATATTTTTAGCCATGGAAACCACCTTTTGAGGCCAATATTTTCAATTAAAAAACACCGAAAACAACAAAAAGCAAATATTAGAATGCTAAAAAGCATTCTAACGCATTCAACATCATGATTTACTTTACTAATTGTGATAAATCTCACATATCTAACCAATGGTAACTTTAAATATCGTTTTATACCCTGATAATGATGCGCGTAGAGTTTGTTACGGTTGAATAGGGAGCGTTCAAATAGTGATTTCTAAATTGATCTTTTTCAATTGTTGACACGATTCCGCTTGACGACTGACAAGATTTTGGTAACGTTAGAAACAACTTTTAATTCACTAAAAAATAGCTGGTGGAATACTATGACTATCAAAGTAGGTATTAACGGTTTTGGTCGTATTGGCCGTATTGTTTTCCGTGCTGCACAAGAACGTTCTGACATTGAAATCGTTGCAATCAATGACCTGTTAGATGCAGATTACATGGCTTACATGCTGAAATACGATTCAACCCACGGCCGCTTCAACGGGACTGTTGAAGTTAAAGACGGTCATCTGGTTGTTAACGGCAAAACCATCCGCGTTACATCTGAGAGAGATCCAGCTAACCTGAAGTGGGACGAAGTAGGTGTTGATGTAGTTGCCGAAGCAACTGGCATTTTCCTGACTGACGAAACTGCACGTAAGCACATCACTGCTGGCGCGAAAAAAGTTGTTCTGACTGGCCCATCTAAAGACAACACGCCAATGTTTGTTATGGGTGTCAATCACAATGCCTATGCAGGTCAGGATATCGTTTCCAACGCATCCTGCACAACCAACTGCCTTGCTCCGCTAGCTAAAGTTATCAATGATAAATTTGGTATCGTTGAAGGTTTGATGACAACTGTTCATGCAACAACTGCAACTCAGAAAACGGTTGACGGCCCTTCTGCAAAAGATTGGCGCGGTGGCCGTGGGGCGGCACAAAACATCATTCCATCTTCTACCGGTGCTGCAAAAGCAGTAGGTAAAGTTATTCCAGAACTGAACGGCAAACTGACCGGTATGTCTTTCCGTGTGCCGACTCCTAACGTTTCTGTTGTTGACCTGACTGCTCGTCTCGAAAAACCAGCGACTTATAAAGAAATCTGTGAAGCAATCAAAGAAGCGGCTGAAGGCGAACTGAAAGGCATTCTGGGCTACACTGAAGATGACGTTGTTTCTACCGATTTCAATGGCGAAAAACTCACTTCTGTATTCGATGCAAAAGCAGGTATCGCTCTGAACGACAGCTTCGTAAAACTGGTTTCTTGGTATGATAACGAAACGGGTTACTCTAACAAAGTTCTGGATCTGATTGCTCATATCTATAACTAATTGAACTTTAAGAAATTATTCAATAAGCCACCTTTACAGGTGGCTTTATTTTCCCTCTCTACCACAATAAGCTATCCTTGCCTTCACCAATTATCCAATTCAGGTTTATATAAGGTCATGTAGATGCTTGATAAAATTTTCTCATTACCGGTTGTAAAACAAATATCTCCTTATATCAGTCAAAGGAGCATTGATGGATTTCCACTGATTGTGGTTTCCCACCCCAAAATCTGTGGTGCAATCAGTATCCAGGGCGCACATCTTATGGCATGGCAACCCTGTGGTGAAAAACCTGTATTATGGTTAAGCGATAATACAAAACTCCGGGAGGGTACAGCCATTCGTGGCGGTATTCCCATCTGTTGGCCTTGGTTTGGCTCTCTGAGCACACCAAATCATGGTTTTGCCCGGATATTACCGTGGGAATTCAAGGCCCATCATGAAAATGAGAATGGTGTGATTTTGATGTTCACACTACAAGATAGCGCATACACAAAACAGTTGTGGCCACATGAATTCACACTTATTGCCCGCTTTAAATTGGGGGAGACTTGCGAAATAGAGCTGGAATCCCATGGAGATTATCAGGTCACTTGTGCCCTACACTCTTACTTCAATGTCAGTAACATCCATCAAATCCGGATCAGCGGGTTAGGTCATCACTTTATTGATACTGTTATAGACAGAGAGCAATACACTGATGAAGACCTCATTTTTCAAGGAAGAACGGATCGCATTTATACAGAGCCAGAAAATTTCAGTCTGATTAGAGATGAGTTATGGAAACGTACCATTGAAATCCATCATTATCATCATAGTGATGTGGTCTGCTGGAATCCCGGTGCTGAGCTAGCGAGTAGCATGCAAGATATCAGTAAAGAAGGTTACAAGAATATGGCCTGCGTTGAAACCGCACGTATCAATACCCCTCTATATTCTAAAAATGGAACTCCTGGCAGGCTTGCTACCGTTATTCGTTGTCGCCAAAATAAAAGTTGAGTCGGTGCTGTGCGGAGGCTGGACAGGCATTTATTTCGTACAGAGCTTCCATACAGAATGCTGTACGAAAAAATGCCTGAAAAGACAGAAAACAGCGTCATTCCACAACTACCGGAACACGTTTGGCCAAAGCACACAGTAGCTCATAACCAATTGTTCCTGCTGCTTCTGCAACTTCATCCACCGGTAATTTTTCTCCCCATAATTCGACTGAACTGCCAACTGTAGCCAGTGGGCATGGAGTCAAATCAACCGACATCATGTCCATTGATATAGCCCCCAACAAGCGAGTACGAATACCATCGACAATAATCGGCGTTCCTGTTGGCGCATGTCGTGGATAACCGTCAGCATAACCACACGCCACTGTTCCTACACGCGTGACATATTGGGTGGTATAGCGACTGCCATAACCAATGTTCTCTCCTTTGGGAAGATCATGAACCGCAATGATTTCACTTTTTAAACTCATCGCTGGTTTTAAGCCTACATCCGCAATATCACGCCACTTTCCACTGGGAGAGGCACCATACAGAATAATTCCAGGCCTGACCCAATCTCCGTGTGTTTGCGGATGCCATAAAACTGCCCCAGAATTAGCCAGACAGTGAGGGAGTGAGTTCATATTCAGCCGGTTAACAACGGTGAATTGCCCATCAACACCAATTTCATTATCGGAATTAGCGAAATGCGTCATTAAAGTGACTGAATGAATGTTTTTTATCCCATTTGTCATTGAAACTACCTGCGGATATTCGTTTGGGGTAAATCCCAGACGATTCATGCCACTATTCAGTTTCAAATAAATATCAATGGGATTATTTAATTCCGCTTCTTTTATCGCCTTGAGTTGCCAATGGCTATGCACTGTGGTTGTCAGGTCATATTGATTAATTATCTGCAAATCTTCAACATTGAAGAAACCTTCCAATAACAGGATTGGCCCCTGCCACCCCTGCTCTCTCAAATAAGTAGCTTCATTCATATCAAGCAGTGCAAATCCATCCGACTGTTTGAGTGATTGCCATATTCTGTCCAACCCATGCCCATATGCATTCGCTTTCACTACCGACCAAATTTTACTATTACCGACTTTTTGGCGGATAACCGCCAAATTATGACGAAGTGCGTTGAGATGGATGGTTGCCAAAATAGGACGTGGCATGATGGCCTCTTCTAATTTACTTTACGCAGTATGTAAACGATGCTTCATCCGAAGCACTTTTGTATTAAATCCATTGATATATCTGAATACAGAGAGATCATCTGCTGCAATTTCGGGCTTTTTACCAGAGATTAAATCAGATAATAACTTTCCTGAACCACAGGCCATCGTCCAGCCTAATGTTCCATGCCCGGTATTTAAATAAAGATTAGGATATTTGGTTGGACCAACAATGGGAGTGCCATCCGGCGTCATCGGCCGTAATCCAGCCCAGAATGAGGCTTCAGCAATATTGCCACCATTAGGGTAAAGATCCTCTACTACCATTTTGAGTGTTTCACAACGGTTTTTCAGCACATTCAGGTTAAAACCAACGACTTCTGCCATTCCTCCAACACGAATTCGATGATCAAAACGGGTAATGGCTATTTTGTAAGTTTCATCCAATACTGTTGAAACAGGTGAGCGTGTTTCATTCATTATCGGCATGGTTAGCGAATAACCTTTCATTGGATAAACCGGAATTGTGACAAGATCTTTCAATAATTCAGTAGAATAGGCGCCCATTGCTATAACATACTGATCCGCTGCCATGATGCCATTATCACACTGAATACCTGTTATCTTATCGCCATCCACCAAAATGTGTTTAACCTGCCGGTTAAACATAAATCTGACCCCGGCTTTTTCTGCCATTTTTGCCAGTTCTTTTGTGAAAATTTGGCAATCACCAGTTTCATCATTAGGAAGCTGTAATCCTCCCGTCAATTTACGAGAAACATGGGCGAGTGCAGGTTCCGCTGATGCTAATTGTTCTGAGGTGAGTAACCGATAAGGAACGCCTTCTTGCTCTAACACCGCAATATCATTAACCGCATTATCAAACTGCTTATTAGTTCTGAATAGTTGTAGCGTACCACTTTGACGCCCTTCATATTGGATGCCTGTATCCGCTCTCAATTGTTTAATGCAGTCACGACTATATTCGGCCAGACGTACCATTCTGCTTTTGTTCATAGCATAATGATCGGCATCACAATTACGCAGCATTTGCCACATCCAGCGTAACTGAAATAGTGAACCATCAGGGCGAATAGCTAATGGGGCATGTCGTTGAAACATCCACTTTATTGCTTTTAATGGGATCCCCGGTGCTCCCCAGGGTGTCGCATATCCGGGTGAGATCTGCCCGGCATTACTTGCACTCGTTTCTTCAGCCGCACTCTGCTGGCGATCGACAACGATAACTTCATGGCCTTCCTGAGCCAGATACCAGGCACTGGTGACGCCGATAACGCCGCTACCTAAAATAAGGACCTTCATTCTGCCCCCTATTGATGAGTGATATATGCAAGCATAATATGCTAAACATGAAAATCCAATACAGAATAATAGACTATAAAATGATTAGTTGAATTTTAGGATTTAAATCACAATTTAATTACAAAACAATGACAAGCAATATCTCTCAAATCATGATAAAAATACTTAAATTAGTTTAAATACAACAAATTATAAAAGAATTAAATGCTATTAATTTCTTATATTAGTATCTTAAAAAGTGTTTTTTGCGGCAAAAAATAAACAATTCGTTCACATTTTGTGAATTTATTTAAATCCTTACTTTTGTTTTATTTCAGAATAAAAATCTGATTCAACATAAACTAAACAGAATAATAATTTAAAAATTTGAATTTTACAGTTTGGGTGGGTTTTCAATGCTGATTACAAGGCAAAAATACCATGATATAGGTATGGTGATAAAATCAACTAAAAAAAGAGCGGGCTGCATACAAAGCAGCCCGCCTTTAAGAAAAGCTTAGACAATGAACTAGATTGATGATGGATGTGATCAGCCCTGACGGGCTTCAGTTAACTCATTGAACATGATGCCCTGCATTCCATGCCAGATAATCCCACTCTCTTTACCATAATTGCGTACACATTCTATAATCTTGTCATAGGTCTGTTCCTGACACAGTACACTCAATTGCTGATAGAAATTTAAAGCGAGCTTACGGGCATCAGGATTCGAGAAATAATAACGGCCGACACGAGTATAAAGTCCTTTCAATCCGTTAATAATCAAACCATAAATCGGGTTCCCTGACGCAAACGCCAATCCACGGAAAATATCATAATCCACAGAACTAAAAGATTCGGCAGTATCCTCTACGTTGTTCTTTTCCGCCAATACTTCCAATGATTTTTCCGGATTGTGCCTGAACGCAGTACGAATAAAAATGGCTGCAATATTAGTACGGACTGACAATAAATTATCGACTAACTGAGGCACACGATCATGATCCAGGCGCGCCAGAGTTTCCAGAATATTAAGGCCGGATGTTTCCCAGAAGTTATTGACCTTTGTTGGTTTTCCATGCTGAATAGTCAACCAACCATCACGTGCAAGGCGTTGTAACACTTCACGTAAAGTCGTTCGGGTGACACCGATTAATTCAGATAACTCACGCTCTGCTGGCAGTATGGAGCCTGGTGGAAAGCGATTATTCCATATACTTTCAATGAGATACTCTTCCGCAAAACTCGCAGGACTCTGAGCCTTAATTACCATATTTTAACTATTCCAAAGCAGTTTTCTCAGCTAATAATAGGCACTGATCATACCAGAATGCATCTGCTCGACATAGTTACATAGTAAATAAACCACGAAAGAGTGAAAGAGGTCATAAAAAAATATAATTATTATCTGATTAATTATGAGGTTAACCCCTTAAATTAGTCCTGTTTAGAGCGTACTATGAGCCTTTAGAATCGTCCATGTATCCATGAAGAGGAATATTAATAATAATGGAAATCAGTATCCGACGCGCAGTGGTGAAAAACTTTCTCGGCAATTCTCCCGACTGGTATAAGCTGGCCATCATTGTTTTTCTTATTATCAATCCACTGATCTTTTTCTTTGTCAGTCCTTTTATTGCAGGCTGGATGCTCGTTGTTGAATTTATTTTCACGCTGGCGATGGCGTTAAAATGTTATCCCCTGCAACCTGGAGGGCTACTCGCTATTGAAGCCGTTATCATCGGTATGACTTCACCAAAACAAGTAGGGCATGAGATAGCCAATAATCTGGAAGTGATCTTGCTACTGATTTTCATGGTTGCCGGCATTTACTTCATGAAACAGCTTTTATTGTTTGTCTTCACTAAGCTGCTATTAAGTATTCGTTCCAAAAAAATGCTGGCGCTGGCATTCTGTCTGGCAAGTGCATTCTTATCCGCTTTCCTTGATGCCCTGACGGTTATTGCCGTTGTTATCAGTGTATCTGTCGGTTTTTACTCCATCTATCACCGTTATCTTTCCAGCGCCAGCCAAAACGACAATACAGACCTCAACGATGACAAGTTCATTGATAATGAAGATAAAAAGCAGACGCTGGCGCAATTCCGGGCATTTTTACGCAGTCTGATGATGCATGCCGGAGTCGGTACAGCACTAGGTGGCGTAATGACCATGGTCGGTGAACCGCAAAACCTGATCATTGCCAAACACGTTGGTTGGGACTTCATGACATTCTTTATCCGTATGTCACCTGTGACTGTCCCTGTCTTTATTTGTGGCCTGTTGATCTGCCTGCTGGTTGAACATTTCAAGTTATTCGGTTATGGCGCTGAGTTACCTGAGCGCGTCCGTTCCGTTTTGGAAGACTATGCCCAGAAAGCGAGTGAAAAACGTACATACCAAGAAAAAACTCAGCTTGTAGTTCAGGCTTTAATTGGTATCTGGCTGATTGTGGCTCTGGCTTTCCATTTAGCGGAAGTGGGGCTAATTGGCTTATCAGTCATCATTCTGGCCACCGCATTTTGCGGTATCACTGAGGAGCATGCTTTAGGCAAAGCCTTCGAAGAAGCCCTACCATTTACTGCGTTATTAACTGTTTTCTTTTCTGTGGTTGCCGTTATTATTGATCAGCAACTGTTTGCGCCGTTTATTCAATTTGTGCTGCAATCTTCACCTGCTTCGCAGCTCTCACTCTTCTATCTGTTTAATGGCCTGCTCTCAGCGGTATCTGACAACGTATTTGTAGGTACAGTTTATATTAATGAAGCCTTAAGCGCTCTCAAAAATGGTCTCATTTCGCAACAGCAATATGAATTTCTGGCTGTAGCTATTAATACCGGCACTAACTTACCCTCAGTGGCAACACCGAATGGACAGGCAGCTTTCCTGTTCCTGCTGACATCAGCCCTGTCGCCATTAATTCGTTTATCTTATGGTCGCATGGTACTCATGGCATTGCCTTACACCGTTGTGATGACATTAGTGGGATTATTGTGTGTCGAATTTTTGCTACTTCCGGTGACTGAGTATCTCGTCAAAATCGGTTGGGTTATCCCACTATAATTACTGAAATTTATTAATTAATTACTGAAATTTATTTTTTTGTGATTTGAGAAGCGGCAAAATAAGCAACTAATTGTATTCAAGATATGGGAAAAGAAGCATGTTTCATTTTTTAAAACGGAGTTCCCAAGAGCGAAGTGCTTGGTTATTGATGGCGCTAACCGCTTTTATATTAGAAGCTATTGCGCTCTATTTTCAACATGTTATGCAACTACAACCTTGTGTAATGTGCATTTATGAGCGCGTTGCTCTATTGGGTATTTTGGGGGCGGCACTATTGGGCGCTATTGCCCCCGGAACTCCGCTACGTTGGTTAGCCATTTTACTGTGGCTTTATAGTGCAGGGCGCGGATTACAACTGGCATGGGATCACACTATGATGCAGTTAGACCCTGGCCCTTTTAACACTTGTGAATTTTTTGCCAGATTCCCATCTTGGTTACCACTGAATGAATGGTTACCTTCGGTATTTCAGGCCGTTGGTGATTGTTCAATGAAACAGTGGTCATTTCTGACATTAGACATGCCACAATGGTTAATTGGCATTTTTGCCGCTTATTTACTGGTCGGTATTTTAGTTCTAATCAGCCAGTTCTTCCCGGTTCAGAATAAATACGAAGGATAAAAATGATTTTCTCCCCCATGTGGGGGAGATATAAAGCATTTTTCGCTAACTCTGATTGATAATCCCTTTTCATCCGCTATCATTGTTCCCTTTTCATGTTCTCCGCCATAAAATCATCATCATTTTTAAAAGGCATTTAGCCGAACAGCTATCAGAAACAGTAAGAACAATCAGAGATGAACACTCAAAAAGAACAGTATAATTTCAATAAATTACAAAAACGTCTGCGTCGTGATGTGGGCCAAGCTATCGCAGATTTCAATATGATCGAAGAAGGTGATCGCATCATGGTCTGTCTTTCTGGTGGCAAAGACAGCTACACTCTGCTGTCCATTTTGCAGAATCTGCAAAAAAGTGCCCCCGTTAATTTTTCCCTTGTAGCCGTTAATTTGGATCAAAAACAACCCGGTTTTCCTGAACATATACTCCCGGCTTATCTGGATGAACTGGGCATTGAGTATAAGATTGTTGAAGAAAATACCTATGGTATTGTTAAAGAAAAAATCCCTGAAGGAAAAACAACCTGCTCTCTGTGCTCCCGTTTACGCCGGGGTATTTTGTACCGCACGGCGACTGAGTTGGGTGCCACCAAAATTGCATTGGGTCATCATCGCGATGATATCTTACAAACTGTCTTTTTAAATATGTTTTATGGCGGCAAATTAAAAGGTATGCCCCCAAAATTGATCAGTGATGATGGTAAGCACATTGTGATCCGCCCACTTGCTTACTGTCGGGAAAAAGATATCGAACGCTACGCTGAAGCTAAAGCATTTCCAATCATTCCTTGTAACTTGTGTGGCTCACAACCTAACCTACAACGTCAAGTCATTAAAGATATGCTGCGTGACTGGGACAAACGCTATCCGGGCCGCATTGAAACCATGTTCCGTGCCATGCAAAATGTGGTTCCATCACATCTTAGTGACTTTAATCTGTTCGATTTCAAAAGCATTAATCATGGTAGTGAAATTATTGATGGTGGAGATTTGGCTTTTGATCGGGAAGAACTACCGATACAACCTGCTATCAGCTCCGATGAACAGATTGATTTTCAGACAGAACGATTGAACGTTATCGAAATCAGATAATGATAAAAAAATGGCCGATGCTAACATTAACATCGGCACAATACGTCAATTAATCTGTATAACCTCAATATGAGAAACACTACAACTATGGATATGGAGCACAACGTTCATCGCGCAACGTTGTATTCACCTGCACAGTTATCATGCCTTAACTGTAGGTTCAGATTATTGATATATCTCAAACTGAATGAGATTAATCGTTTGATTTAGGGAAAGTGATTTTGAAACACCGCTTTCCTTATACCTTAGAGCACCCTATAACCATTTGCTGCGTCTTAACCACCAGGTGAATGCGGCGATCAATAACGACAATAACAGGCTGAATAAACTAAACCCAAACTGATATTCATTCCCTGGGATCCCGCCAAGATTAACGCCAAACAACCCAGTTAAAAAGGTACTGGGTAAGAATATCATTGTTAATAAAGACATCATGTAGATACGGCGGTTCATCGCATCTGCCATAATAGAAGTGATCTCATCCGCAAGAACAGCCGTCCTTGCAATACAGCCATCCAGATCATCTAACCCACGCCCTAAGCGATCAGCAATTTCCTGCATCAGATGACGCTCCTCGTCACTCATCCAGGGTAATTTTTCATTGGCTAAACGCATAAAGACATCGCGCTGTGGTGCCATATAACGGCGCAGAACAATTAATTGCTTACGCAATAACACTAACTCACCGCGCCCGGGAATTTTCTGTTCCAGAATGCCATCCTCAAACTCAATCAAGTTATCATGCAACGCTTCAATAAAATCGTTCACTTCATCGGTAATAGCGTCCGCTATTTCAACCAACCAATGTCCCGTATTTCTTGCGCCTATGCCATTGTACAAATTATCTAAGACCTGATCTATCGAATAGACTTTCCGATGACGACTGGAAATAATTATTCTGTCATTAATATAGATGCGGAATGAAACCAAATGATCAGGACGAGCATTATCATTACGGTTAATTGTCCGCAATGTCATCATCGCGCCTTCTCCAGTGCGAATAAGCTTAGGCCGGACACTTTCACCTGCCAGCCCTTCTTTTACCGGAGCGGGTAACAAATTTGTATTCATAATCCATCGATAACTGGCCTGATTTTTATAATCAAGATGTTGCCAGAAAGGTTGCTCTGCCGTTGCAAGTGAATTTTCCCCAAAGCCTGTGATACCGCCCTTACCATTCAATTGACAAGCATACACAGCATTTGAATTTTTAAATGCTGAGCCATATATCGTTTCCACACCCACTCCTGTTTAACACTTGATGTTTAATTGCATAAAATAAATACAATACATACCCAACGTCATTGAAGATACTTTGTGTCTGGATCAGTATAGTTATCACTTTAGGAAAATTTTACTGTAACCAATATAGAAAAAGGCCGAACCGAAGTTCCGCCTTGAATTCAGAGTGCAAATTTAGGGAGTTATTTCCAGTTCAAACAAACGTGCATAGTTTTATTTTCATGTTGTTTTATCACCTCACTTAATTTTTCTGCATCATCACTAATAGAATATGCAAACAGGTAATCATAAAGCGGTAGCGAGTTGGTATCCCGCTCAGATGGATGGCCGAGATTATAATGTTTGCTATCAACCGTTACCCAAAGGTCATTATTTTGAAACAGCTTTCTTACCTTTTGATAACTTTCTTTATCTTGTCTAGTCGTTATACCTAAAAAAAACATTATACCCCAACCATATCCATATGTGGAACAAAATGCTAATATGTTTAAAATATCTAGATTATTTGATTTCATATTTAATTCACCAAAAGGAGCAACACCTACAACCTTCCCTGTGCCTGCTCCCCCAAGAGGTGTACGCCCAAAACCCCAAGTGCCAACTCCGACCTTAAGATCAAATTCCAACATGCAATCAACAGGCTTTGGTTCAGGTTTAGATTCTGATTTCAGCAGATTCCAGTCACAAGCCATTAGATCTTCTTGTGTTGGCTGCCAATGAGCCCAATAACCCTCATTATCACTCTTTTCAATATAAGCAGCTCCATCACCTGCACTCCCCGCTTCCGATTTATGGGCAAGGCGCATGTGCTCTTTAGGGGCATTCCAGCCACTACGATACACTTGTTTCCCCAAATACACATGGCTTGACGCCCAGGCGAAAGTCCCGGCGGGGACAGTTATACTGTCTTTGCCAATCTGGTATTGTTCTGGTTTGAATGGGCAGTTGAGGTTAGTTTTTTTATCTTCTGGCTTATTAATTTCAGACATAAATTCCTCACTTATTATTTGCTAAAATTCAAGGTAATTTCATCTTACTGCCAAATAGCCAGTAAATATTACTTAAGTCAGATTTTTATATCAATCGAGAACCGTAAAACAGCAATTAATACGAATTAAAATAGGGCTGTGCATTATAAAACTTGACTCTTCATCGAGTACAGAATTCACTGAGTTGTAAATTCAAAGTTTACTGCTAATTCTGAGAATACGTTTTTATTCAATCAATTTTTATTCAAAAAATATAGCGTAATAACTGGTCAAACGTATAAATGCGAATTGACCAGTTTGTGATGAGTTAGCTAATTCTGAAAAATCACCGTTACCAGCCTATGCAGGCTAATGCTTAATGATATACATAGTATGACTATAAGCCACATCTTCAGGATTGGTGATCGGGTATCCTTTTAACCACTTTTTGATTAACCGGCCATTGGTATATTGATAAATCGGTACAATTGGCGCTTGCTCTTCAATCATTTTTTCTGCCTGATTGTAATCCTTATTTCTGGCTGCGCTGTCTGTTTCCTGGCTGGCTGCTTTTAACAAGGCGTCATAGGCTGGATTATAGAATTTAGCCAGGTTTCCGCTATGTGTTGATGTTAAAAGAGACAGGAAACTTGATGGTTCATTATAATCGCCAGTCCAGGACGCCCTGACAACATCAAAATTGCCGGTATTACGGTTGTCAACATAAGTTTTCCATTCCTGATTAACTAATTTCACTTCAACGCCCAGTTTTTTCTTCCATTCCGAGCTTACTGCAATGGCAATACGTTGGTTATTTTCCAGATTGTTATAGAGCAAAGAAAGTTTTAATGGATTTTCAGGGCCATAACCCGCTTCTTTTAACAGTGTTTTGGCTCTCTTATCCCTTTCCTGCTGCGTCAGCCTCTCTTGTTGACTCTTTTCTGGCTGGAACCCGGCTGTAACATCAGGCGTGAAATGCCATGCAGGTTTTTCTCCCGTTCCCAGGATTTTTTCCGCAATCAGATTCTTATCGATCGTCATAGCAAGAGCTTGCCTGACCCGGATATCATTGGTCGGTGCCCGTTGAGTATTAAATGCGTAATAATAAGTACCCAATTGATCAGGAGTAAAAACTTCTGCTGGGATATCATGCAGTAACTTGTGGTACATATTTTTAGGAAAAGATTCTGTAATATCCAAATCTCCGGCCAGATAACGCTTAACCGCATGGGACTCCTGACTGACAGGTACAAAAGTGACTTTTTTCAATACCGTATTTTTGTGATCCCAATAATAAGGGTTAGGCGTCAAAACAATTTTTTCATTGACCACCCGCCCTGTAAGCATAAATGCGCCATTACCAACCAAATGACCGACTCTGGTCCAGTCATTACCGTATCTTTCAACACACTGTTTATTGACCGGATAAAGACTAAAATTAGTTGTCATACTGGGAAAATAAGCTACAGGGCGATCCAGTGTGACTTTCAGGGTATAAGCATCAAGAGCTTCAACACCTAATTTTTCGGCTGGCAGTTTACCATCAATAATAGCCTGAGCATTCTGAATACCTGATAAAGCCGCAAACCAGGCAAATGAGGAAGCATTTTTAGGATTAACCAGTCTCTGCCAGCTATAAACAAAATCAGAAGCTGTCACTTTGTCACCATTAGACCAATGGGCATTCTGTCGCAGTGTAAATATCCATGTTTTGTTGTCTGTCGTTTGCCAGTCAATAGCAACACCGGGAATAGGTTTTCCATAAGCATCCTGATTGACGAGACCTTCCAGCAAATCACGTAATACCTGTGCTTCCGTTAAGCCAAAAGATTTAATCGGATCAAGTGACGCAGGTTCATCTTTCAAATGTCGAACCAACTCCTGATGAGGATCTAATTGAGTCCCCATCGGGATCTCCGCAGCATACACAGAAAGAGGCAAAGAAAGTCCGGTCATCAGTAATACAGAAGGGAATAAGGGAAAATTATGCATAAATTTTTTTACTCTACTGGTCTAATAATCACCCTAAAATAAATTATAAGACACTGTTAATTAAACAATAGGTGAGTATTTCTAAATATTACATCTATTTTTGTGGGCAAGATCGCACTATTCCTTTACACTGGCACCGCAGTTTACTTATATAGAGGGATAAAATTATGACACAAACCGTCAAGTTCCAAGGTAGCGATATCACCGTGAGCGGAAGTTTTCCACAAGCAGGTGAAACAGTAAAAGAATTTACGCTGGTAGCCAAAGATCTCACTGATGTGGCACTGAGCCAATACGCAGGGAAACGTAAGGTACTCAATATATTTCCAAGTATTGATACCGGTGTTTGTGCAACTTCTGTTCGTAAATTCAATCAACATGCCAGCGAACTGAACAATACCGTCGTACTTTGCATTTCAGCAGACTTACCTTTCGCACAATCTCGTTTCTGTGGCTCTGAAGGCCTTTCAAATGTCGTCACTCTGTCAACACTACGCAGCGGCGAGTTTCAGGAAAATTACGGTGTCGCAATAAGCGAAGGCCCATTGAGCGGATTGACTGCGCGCGCTGTTATTGTTCTGGATGAAAATAATCAAGTCATTTATAGCCAACTCGTGGATGAAATTACCAACGAACCTGACTATGACAACGCATTATCAGTGTTAAAATAAACAGCACTATAAAAAATTCTTTATTGGAAACAATGTGTTTTCTTGCTTCCGGGCACCGTTGATACATTGTTTTATCAATAAAGCCCACCTCTGGCGGTAATTGTTGTTTGGATAATTTCCGCCAACTTTTTTATCCCTCTGCTCCCTTTCCTCACTTTTCTTAAGCACTTCTATTTTTTATGTAAAGATAATTTTTTATCTAAATCAAAATGATAAAGACTATCCTTTATTAAAAAGAGACAAATTTGTAATTTTAAATTTTTTTTTGTAAAAAAATATAAACATAGTGATAATAACATTGAGATATAGTTTCTTTTATGAAATATTGTATTTATGAATTAAATTAATAACAAGTAACGGTCAGTAATAACAAAGGGTTTAATTTTTTATCTGGTCCTTTATTGATAGGTTCATGCGGTAGCTTTTAATTTAAAAAGGTACTCTCAATGAAAAGAAATATTATTGCGCATACTTCACTGGGTGAAGAAACTTTACTTTTTAGTTCATTAAAAGGTGAAGAAAAACTATCAACTATTTATAGCTTTGATATTGAATTAATAAGTGAAAAAAAAGATATTGATATCAAATCACTACGAGGAAAATCAATTACTATTGAAATAAATAACCCGGCTAATCCGTCAGCAAACACACGTTATCTGAATGGCATAGTCCATGATGGTATAATATGTGATTTTTATGACTCTTACTTCTATAAATATAAATTCATTCTTCAACCAAAATTATCAATTCTGCAAAAAAGCAAGGGATGTCAAATATGGCAAAAGAAAACTGCCCCTGAAATTATCAAAGATATACTGAATAAACACAGTATCAAGTTTGAAAGTAAATTAAATTCTAAATATCAACAACTTGAATATTGTACACAATATCGCGAAACTGACTTCAATTTTATCAGTCGATTAATGGAGCATGAGGGAATTTATTATTATTTTCAACATACTGCCAGTGAGCACACTCTTATATTAGCGGATTCTCCCCAATCTCATTCGGCCTTATCGGGATATTCCTCTATAGAATATTATCCAAATCATTCTCCCCCAAGAAATAAAGAGAAGCTCTATTTATATGATTGGAATGTAAGTTATTCAATAGCACCAAAGATCTATGCAATGAATGATTACAATTTCCTCAAACCACGTGCTCAGTTATTGGAAACACAACAAAACCCGGATCCTTCGGTTCCGGGCACAAAAATATATGAATGGCCGGGAAATTATACTGAAGCTTCACAAGGAAAATCTTATGTTCTGGTTTTACAACAATCCTATACCGCTCATTGCCATTATATTAAAGCCAAGAGTCTTGAAATTGGTATAGCTCCGGGGCATATCTTTACGCTTTCTAAGGCATTGAGAGACGGGGATAATGGTAATTATCTGATTGTCAGTGCCACATATGAATTTTCTGAATCCAGTTATTATTCTGGTGATATTAATATCAGTGATGATAGCACCATCAAAATTGAAACCAGTTTCACTGCGATCCCGGCTAAAGTAAACTGGCGAGCTCCTTGTTTAACACCATGGCCAGTCGCTGGCATAGAAACAGCGGAAGTCGTGGGTGCAAGTGGCAAAGACATCTGGACAAATGAATATGCTCAGGTCAAAGTACAATTTCATTGGGATCAAGAAGGTGCCAAAGATGATACCAGTTCTTGTTGGATACGTTGGTCCAGCACCTGGGCCAGTACCAAATTCGGTGCAGTCCAGATCCCCAGAGTTGGAGATGAAGTTTTTGTCAGCTTTATCAACGGCAACCCTGATCGGCCACTAATAATAGGCAGTACTTTTAATAAAGAGAATATGCCTCCGTGGGAATTGCCAAAAGAAGCCACAAAGATAGGCTTTATGTCACGGAGCATAAAAGGTGGAAATAATAACGCCAGTTATTTATTCATTGATGATGCGCAAGATAAAGAATCTTTTGATATACACGCAGAAAAAGATATGAATATTTCTGTAGAAAATGATCAAAAGATAGCTATTGATGGCTCCCGCACAACAGAAATAAAGAAAAAACAAACGGATACCGTAGAAAAAGATGCACGTTTTACCTATAAGGCAAAACGTGATACGACCGTTGAACAAGAAGAAACGGCAGTTTTCAAGAATAAACAGAAAACAACGGTGACTAATGGTAAAGAAGTTGAAGTCACGAGTGGTGGTATTAAATATAATATAACTGGTGATTATCAAGCAGATATCAGTGGCAATAAAAAAGAATCAATTACCGGAAACGAAGAAGGTAGTATTACAGGGAATTGGAAAAAATCTGTCACTGGATCAGCCGAGCTGAAAGCTATTTCGACTCTCACTTTAAGTGCAACAGTAAATACTGAGATTAAAGGCACTACATGCGTTACTCTCTCTGGTGCATTAATCAAGATTGGTTGATTCCCCATTTGCTGTTACCCAACAAACGACATTAATAAATATTTATCAAAATACAATTGGTTAAATTAACACCTTTTCTCATAAAAAATGAATTTTATAATCTTAAAATACTTTATATAAAAAAAATAAACACATACAAAAGGAGTTAAAATAACAAAAAACAGAAACATAAAAATTAATTACATATTACATCAACAAAATGATATTCACTGATTACAAATGGTAACCATTATGCTTAACTCAGCATTAGAAAACCAGCACTATATATTCCTCTAACTACCCTATATTCCCGAACTTACCTGGAGTATGCGGTAGCTTTAAACAAAAGCGAGTAAATCTTATGGAGAGAATGTTTATCGCACACTCCTCATCCGATGAAACTTTATATTTTAAGTCACTGAATGGAATAGAAAGATTATCGGAAGCTTACAAATTTGAGGTTGAATTACTGAGCGAAAAGAGATTATCCGACCCAATATCTCTGCATAATACCGTCCTGACTGTAGAAATAAAAACCCCGTCAAAACAGACAAGATATCTAAGCGGTTATATAGAACAGATATCTTATGACCCCTTTTATAAATATGATGACAGGCTTTATTTATATACGGCCACAGTCAAACCTAAGCTATGGGAATTGAAAAAAAAACTTGGATATAGCATTTGGCAAGAAAAGACTGTACCTGAGATTATTGCGGCTGTATTGATGGATGCTGGTATCTTTTTTGAGGATCGGCTCCTTGAAAAATATCGCACATGGGAATATTGCGTTAAATATAATGAAACTGATTTTGATTTCATCCATCGGCTAATGGCGCACGAAGGGATTTATTACTATTTCAAACACGACATAGGAAGTCATACTATGATTTTAGTCGATATGCCCCAAATGCTTGGTCCCATGCCTGGATATGATACTATCAATTATTTCAATGTCGGTAAATCATCCAAAAAACCGGGTAAAGAATATATTTATAATTGGAATATTCGCAGTATCACGATACCAAACAATTTTTGTCTTGATGACTACGATTTCCGCAAACCACGGGCTAAGTTACAAGCTGCCATTCAGACATCACTCAGTTCGGTTAATAATACAGAAATATTCATGTGGCCCGGACGCTATGTAAAAAATGGACAGGGGCAATTTTATGCTCGAGTGCTTCAACAAGCCACAGAAGCACAAAGTGAACTGATTAATGGTAAAGGTAATGTGTTGGGCATGGCTCCGGGACATACGTTCACCCTGTCACTACCTAATGATATTAAAGGTGATGACTACAATGACTATTTAATTACTGGTGCTCAATATACTTTTTATGAATCATGCTACGGCTTCGCTCTTAATTGCGAATATGACGACGATGATGATTGTGACGACGATAAACCCAATAAAGATAAAAATGTTATCCAATTTGATGCTATCCCTGCCAATGTCCATTGGAAACCACCAGCAGTAACCCCTTGGCCAAAAGCAACAGGTCTTGAAACCGCAGTTGTAACGGGTCCTAAAGATAAACCGATATGGACTGATAAGTACGGCCGGATAAAAGTGAAATTCCGTTGGGATAAAAGCGATAAAAAAGATGATACCAGTTCTTGCTGGATACGTGTGGCAACCCGTTGGGCTGGCTGGCGGTATGGCAGTATTTATGTACCCCGTGTGGGTGAAGAAGTTGTTATTAGTTTTGTCAATGGTGACCCGGATAAGCCTTTTGTTATTGGCAGCGCCTATAACAATGAAAATATGCCCCCCTGGGAGCTTCCCAAACATGAAACCCGTAGTGGTGTGATGTCAAATACAAAGGAAGGTAAACATGAACAAGCAAATTACCTCTTTATGGATGATGCTCCAGATAAAGAGTTATTTGATCTGCATGCAGAGCGTGACATGAATATCTCCGTGGAAAAGGATAAGAAAGTCACTATCGATGGGAACCGCACGACTGAAATAAAAAAACAGCAAACGGATACAGTAACAGGTAAAGCCAGTTTCACTTATGAAGATGCTCGTGACACGGTAGTTAAAGGCAAAGACACATTATCTGTTGAAAACAGCCAGCAAAGAACCATTCAGAAAGGAAGAAAAACAGAGATTAGTGATGGGGATACTTATAAACTCAAAGGGGATTTAAGTGCTAAAATTGACGGAAACTGGACACAGGATATTACCGGAACGACGCTAATCTCCAGTCCTAATCTCATTACAATAAAGAGCGATACTCATGTCGCAATAGATTGCCCACAGTCTTTTTATACATCCAAAGATTTTAGTGTTTCTTCGGTAAAAATAAGCATAAGTTCGGTTAAGATATCATTATCCCGCACAAAATTTAGTATAAGTTCAACCAATACAAGTTTCTCATCCACGATTTTATCTGTCAGCACAACTGATATATCTCTTAGTAAAACGGGAACAGAACTTTCGCAATCTAATACGAAGTTAGCTAAAGCAGTGACTTCGATCATACAGGCAAGCGCTAACATCTTAAACAGCAGCTTACATATCATCAGTTGACTAATATATCTGGCAGAGTGTCATGAAAATTATCAAACCCCTGCGATTAAGTGTGCTTTATCGACCTTATCGCTGGATGCAAAAAAACCATCTCGGTATCTCTATCATGGCACTGGCTGATATGAGTCCTACCCCACGCTTGCGTCCAGAACCAGAACTTTGGCAACTGGCAGAAAAAGAACTGAAAACCTGTAATGGTATTGTTGATCTCGCGATGCCTAAATCCTGTGCAGAATTTCTGGCCACAGGCTATGCCTATACGCATCACCAAACCGATAAAACAGCCTGTACAGTACGTATTCAGGTGGATCAATTGGAAAAAACATTAGTTGCTTTCGGTGATCGTTATTGGATCGGTGATACTCCCTCAAAATCTGAGGCATTTGAACAAATGCGATTGGACTGGAGCCGGGCTTTTGGGGGTGAAGGCTATGAAGAGAACCCACACGGTATCGGTTTCAGCCCGGAATTGATGGAAGATGGCGTAAAAATCCATCACCTGCCTAATATCGAAACTTTGCACAAGCAGTTGTTATCACCAGAGGATATCCCCACTCCTGCCAGTTTTTGTCCACTGGATTTTACATGTCCGCGTCGTTTTACCCGTATTGGTAAAAAATATGACAAGGAGTGGCTGGAAAATGAATTTCCGGGGTTTGCCCATGATATTGACTGGCGACTATTTAATGCAGCTCCAAAGGATCAATGGCTGGATCAGATCACTGCCCTGCCGGTTCAGGCTGCATGGCGTATTGAGAATATGCATCCTGAAAAACCGGTACAAGAAGGCATTTTGCCTGCATGGCGGGCGCGTTGTTTTATCAAGCGCTTACGTCTTGATGAGGAGATTTTTGAAGAAATAGGCATGCGCCAGACGACGGTATGGTTCTTTCCCCATTTGGAGCAAATGATCCTGATATGGCATGGACATACCCGGATTAATGAAGATGATGCAGCGGATGTATTACAAATGGTATCGGCTCTGGAATTAAATGATAACCCCCTGGCGGAAAATCATTACTTGCAAGTGCTTAACCAACGTATGGATAAAGAAAAAGGCGTTTTGTATAGCTTCCGGGAAAAAGATCTCATCCCTGAAGAAATCATTGGCCCGTGGATAGATACGGAACAATCTGAAAACAATCCAATACAGGAAAATGTGCTTAATCGTGAAAAACGTCTCCGTGAACAACAGAAAGAACGTTTAGCTGAATATGGTTACGATATCGATACTATCATTCCTGCTCCCCCCGCAACATCTGCACCTCCTGCCACCCCCAGATTGGATGAACTGCCTGAATTTGTGGAGAAAATAGAGCAAGATGCGACCCAAAAGCGGGCGGAAGCCGAGCTAAAGCGAGAGAATATAGCAGCCAAAGCGAAACAACTGGGTATTGATATTGATCAATCAGTGACAGAAAACCAAGCCAGAGGGCCAGAAAATCTCTATAAAATGCGGGATATATTGCAAAAGCAACAACAGCAAATAGCGTTTGATGACCCGAAATTAGCACAAATTGAACAATCACTACGTGATACGTATTTTTTTTCAGTACAATCACAAAATCCGGCCTTACGTTTGACAGGAAGTTTGTCGCAAATCATCCGTAAACGGGTGCAAAAGATCATGGAGCAAGGTGGTAATTTCAGTGGCATGGATTTTACCGGAGCAGATTTGTCAAACATGGATCTGCGCGGAGCCAATTTTTCCCAGGCATTATTGGAAAGCGCCTGTTTCAATAATAGTCAACTGGACGAAGCCGATTTCAGTCGGGCTATGCTGGCCAGAACAGAGATCTGCAACGCTTCCCTGTCCGAGGTTAAATTAGATAATGCTAACTTAATACTGGCTAAATGTGAACGGAGCGATTTTTCTGACGCTCGCTTCAAAGAAACACAATTACAGGAAGCACTGTTTGATCGTTGCCAATTCAACCGTACAACATTCACGGATTTATTCCTGCAACAGGTTTTTATTACCTATTGTAATTTTCAATATTCCCAGTGGAAAGAGTGTACCTTTGCAGAACTCGAATTACCTGCACTCAAATTCAATCACGCAAACCTGAGTAAGGTGTCTTTTCTCAAGTGTAAACTGAAACAAGCCATTTTTGACCATGCACTCCTCGAAAGCTGTGCCTGGGTAGAAACTGAAGCAAACAAGATCCGATTTCGCTCCGCTAATCTGTTGACTTGTGCTTTTGCAATGAACAGCGAACTTAACCAGGCTGATTTCAGACAGGCTACTTTAACAGAATGCAATCTACGCAAAATGCCTTTGGTGCAGTCAGTATTTCACTCTGCGACTTTGAACAACTGTGACCTGAGTGAAGCTAACTGTCAGTCAGCCGATATGCAGTATTTAAATACGATAAAAAGCCTATTTATCAGAACAGATTTTCGCGGGGCTTTGTTGAACAATGCCAATCTGATGAATGCTCTGATGCAAAAATGCAGCTTTAATGGTACGGATTTACGGGAAACCAATCTATTCCGCGCCGATATGTCCCAGTCCATCGTTGATAACTCAACCTTGTTTAAAGGTGTCTACACACAGCAGACTAAAACCTTACCCAAACGAGATAAGGAAGTGATATGAATTCGCTGTCAACAGGTGAACTGATAACAAAAATAAAACAAGGGGAAATAATTGAGAAAGTCAGCTTACAAAATATGTCGCTCACCCGACAGGATTTATCTGGTGGAATTTTCAGAGAAGTCGATTTTTCTGGTGTGGATTTTTCTCATGCTCAACTGAAAGAAACTGTTTTTACTGAGTGCCAACTCGGAGAAACCGTTTTTGATTCAGCCGTGCTTGAACAGAGTACTTTTGAACAATGCCATATGATCCGCACTGTATTCGATAGAAGTAAAATAACAAACTGCGTATTTAATCAGTGTATTTTGCAGAAAGCACGTTTTACAGAAAATAAGCAAAATGAAACTCAGTTTATATCCAGTTCACTGCAATGTGTGGAATTTAGCAATAGTGACCTTGAGCGCATAACATTTATTGATTCAACACTTAATCAAGCAGAATTAACAAATAGCTGCTTGTTTCTGGTCACTTTTTTTCGACTGGATTTACGGGAAACAAGCTTTTCTGCCAATGAATATACTAAAGCTGTTTTTTTTGAATGTGATCTACGTGGTCAGGACTATCAGAAACAACAACTCAAAGAGTGTCTGTTCACAGATTGTCAACTTGAAGCAGCAAACTTCAATCATGCAAGGTTAACTAACTGTAATTTCAAGGGTGCCACTTTACAAAATGCAATGCTATCGAATGTCAATGCAACCCAGGCTTTATTCATTGAAGCAGATTTAACCCAGGCATGTTGCAGCAATAGTCTGTTTGAACAGGCGATTTTCGTCGGTGCCTGTCTTGAATCCGCTGATTTCAGGCAAAGCAAATTAATCCAGGCCATCATGCACAAAGTACATGCAGTGAATGCACGATTTACCGGTTGTGACATGTCTTATGCCGATCTTTCCTATGCCAATGTCAGCAATAGTGACTTTCGCACAGCACACTTTATGAGAACACTTTTTCATCGTGCCCAACAGGCTGAAACACTGTTTTCTGACCGTCGTGGCATACTGGAAAATGATCCTGAACTGTTTGCAGCCGAAGAGTGGAGTATGCAACGCAAGATTTAACCGGGAGAATCAAAATGTCAAAACCTTCTTATGCGCTTTCTTCACATCCTCTTACTACCGAACAACCCTTACACCAAGTTGCAGGTCAGGTTGTTAATCATCTTCAGGATGGTAGTTTAATAGTGGAAAGTAACAACCGGGGATGGCACTGCCGACGAGCTGCCAGTTGCCTGCTGACCCCCGAACAGGGAGATACCGTTTTAGTAACGACAGTCGATAGTCAACTCTGGATTTTGGCTATATTAGAGCGAGCAGAACAGCTTCATCCGGCAGAAATCAGCGTGCCCGGTGATCTGGCTATCTCTTCTCAGGGAGATTTAAGTTTAAACAGCAACGGACTGAATATTGCTGCCAGCATTGGGAACTGCCATATCAACAAAATGCAATACAGTGGTGAATCACTGTCTGCATGGGTATCCATCACTCAATTAGTTGGCAATAAATTTGAGTCTGTCTGGCAGACAGTAACACAGCTTAGCAACCGACTATTTCGTCATACAACGCAGACAGAACAGGTTCAGGCTGGCCAATTAGATATGCAGGCTGAAAGCTATATTCGATTACATGCCCAAAACACTATGATGTCTGCAAAAGCTGTCACCAAAATAGATGCTGAACAAATTCATATTGGTTAAGGAGACATTATGTTTGCCAATACTCAAGGGGGGGGAATGGATATGGCAGCCCCTGATATTTGCCTGACCCCATGTCCCTTTCCTGTACCCGTACCTTATCCCAATATGGCACAAGGGCCTACCGGCATCACTAATGCCATGAACATTTTATTTGCAGGCTCTCCTGTACATAACATAGCGACAAACTTTCCCATGACAACAGGTGATAACGCCGGAGTTAATATGGGAGTAGCTTCAGGAACAGTAATGGGACCAGCCCGACATACATTAGGGGCCAATTCGGTCTTAATCAAAGGCTCACCGGTAACACGACTGACAAGTCTCACTATGCAGAATTCAACGAATGCCGTGGGTGCCCGCATTACTCCCAGTCAGACAAAAGTGCTCATTTCAGCGGCCTGATACACTCGACTTTTTATTTTATTCAATGCTGGCTATGCCTGAATAATTAATGAACTTTATGATATTGCGTTTTTCACTGAGAAAAACAATCTTAATCAAAACGTTATATTCAATTAATTGTTGGATTAAGAGGGCATTTTTACCGTCGCTTTTATTCACACTTCTTTTAATAATGACAGGCTGTTCATCGCAACCGGAAAAATTGCCCCCTTATAAATTAATTTTCAATATCGCATCCAATGTCAATGATTCCGCACCACTAAAAATCCACGTTTTTTTATTGCAATCGAATGAAGAATTTATGTCGGCAGACTTTTTTTCACTACAAGACAAAGCGAAAGACACACTAGGCGATAAATTGGTCAATGAAGATCGATTTTTTATACTTCCTTTCGAACGTGCACATTCTTTGTTGGAAAAGAATCAGTCAGAAATCAGCCACATCGGAATTATTGCAGAGTATAAACAATTAGATGGCAAGAAATGGCGTATTTCGTTTCCAGTCCCCGTACCAGAAAAACTCCCTTTTTACGAATTCTGGCGTTCTGCCCCCGATGAACTACAAGTGTGCGTTAAGGTTACTGGTAAAGGCTTAAGTTCCACCTCAAATTGTGCCGCAGGAAACTGAAAAATCATGAATAGATCAGAGAAAGTCATTTGGACCGAAGGCATGTTTCTGCGCCCTCATCATTTCCAACAGGCTGAAAACTATCTGGAAGCTTATGTCCGCGACTGGGGAAAATCCCAAATGTCCTATTACTGGGGTTTTCTGACACTCGAACTGGATCAGGAACTCCTCAATCAGGGTAAAGTCATGCTTTCCTCAGCGAGCGGTATTTTTCCGGATGGAACTCCATTCAGTTTTGACGGTGCACATGCCCCCGCTCCTTTGCAACTCACTGAAAATCAGATAGATGTTAATGTAGTACTCGCCCTGCCTCTTTTCCGGCGGGGCAGAGAAGAAATCATTTTCAGTGAAAAAAAAGACTCTTTGGCACGTTTTGTCAGCTTTGAAGCCGAAGTGAATGATTTTAATGCCATGTCAGTCGGTAGTGCCGCTGTACAATTCGGCAAAATGCGCTTGCGCCTGATGCTGGAGTCTGATTTGACACCAGAATGGACTTCATTGAGCATTGTACATGTCATAAATAGAACCAGCGATAATAAAATCTATCTTGATCAACAATTTATTCCCCCCCTGCTTAATTGTTACGCCAGCCCACAAGTGGCAGGATTTATCACCGATATCCAGGGGCTATTAGAGCAACGCCGCCAACAGATAAGCCAACGTTTGTTACAATTGGGACGGCATAATGATTCCGAAATCATGGATTTCCTGTTGCTGTCTCTGGTTAATCGCTATAGTGGCCAGGTCAGCCACATACGGAATATATCGTTGCTGCATCCAGAGAGGCTATTTAGTGAGTGGCTGCAATTTGTCACTGAATTGGCAACGTTCTCCCAAAACCGGGTGCCGGAAGACATCTTTCCCCTCTATGATCACGACAATTTGACACTGTGTTTCAATCAACTCATGTTTCAGTTGCGTCAAGGGTTATCAATCATTTTGGAAGAGCATGCCATCCAGCTCCCATTGACAGAATATTCTCATGGTTTGAATATCGCCACATTACCCAATGCCAGTATGGTCAATACGTTCAGCTTTATTCTGGCTGTCTACGCTGATATCGCCAATGACACATTAATGAGTCATTTCCCGGCCCAAATGAAAATTGCCCCTGTCGGACGTATACGAGAACTGGTTCAGTTGCAATTACCCGGTATTTCAATACGAGCTCTGCCATCCGTGCCGAGACAAATCCCTTGGCACTCAGGATATATCTATTTTGAACTGGAAAAAGACGGGGATTTATGGAAACAAATGGATAAATCGGGTGGCTTTGCATTGCATTTGGCTGGTGAGTTCCCCGGTTTAAATATGGAATTTTGGGCTGTCCGTGATCAGCCTAAATAGAGGTAATGACGCCTATGATAAGACAAGAAATGCAGAAGATTGAGCATTCATGGTTTTCTGGTAAATCCAATGATAATCCTCTGGTTGCTGCTGCAAATCCTCTGCTGAATACGCTTCCCCAAATCCGGCATACCACTGTTCACCCGGACCCCGCAGCCTTACGTCAAAAATTGATTGATGAAATCCGACGTTTTGAAGTCGCGTGTCAGCATGCCAAACAACCCTATGAAGTCATTATTGGTGCACGCTACTGTCTATGTACCGCACTGGACGAAGCAGCCGCACTGACACCTTGGGGAAGTCGTAGTGTTTGGTCAGGTAGTGGATTACTGGTCACTTTTCATAATGAAACCTGGGGAGGTGAGAAATTCTTCCAACTGTTGGCTAAATTATCACAGAATCCTAAAGAAAATTTATTTCTCCTGGAGCTGATTAATTTTTGTCTCCAACTTGGATTTGAAGGACGTTACCGCATCATGGACAACGGACGCTCTCAGTTAGAAACGCTAAAACAACGCCTGTTTCAGTTAATCCGCTCAATTCGCGGCAACCATCCTGCCGAATTGTCTCCCGATGTACAAATCATCACAAAACCCAACAAACTCTGGAAACCTTTTTTGCCTATGTGGATTTGTATAGCATTATTGTGTTTTCTGGGATGTATCTTGTATATCGGCCTGAATTGGCGATTAAGTGATATATCTACCCCGGTTTTATCATCTATCTATCAGACCAGTCTGCCAAATGTAGCCGTCGATGATCGGATATCTCCACCTGTTCCTCCGACGCTGAATCTACAAAGCAGGTTACGGGATGAAATCTCAGCCGGGCTATTAACTGTCACCGATCTGGCTGATAGAAGCATCGTCACCTTGAAAGGAGACGGTTTATTCAAATCAGCTTCAACCCAAATCAGAAACCGTTATCTGGACGTTATCAGGCGTATTGCAGAAGCGATGAACCATTATAAAGGTGAAATTTTAGTCGTCGGATATACTGATAATATCCCCATCTATTCTCGTTTCGTCTCTAACTACGCTTTATCGCTGGCCAGAGCGAAATCTGTCCAGAGAAAACTTCAGCATTATCTGAACCAGCCTGAGCGAGTTAAAACTGAGGGAAGAGGCGCAAGTGATCCGCTTGTCCCTAATGATACTCCCAGTAACCGGGCTAAAAACAGACGAGTAGAAATCACACTGTTAGTTTCTCCAGCCGATCAAATAAAGTGAGGAAACTAAGATGTTAAGTGTACTCTTTTCTATCCTTACCAGCAGATTAATGTGGAGTTTTCTCGGTATAACGGCAATTTCTGCCATTATCTGGTTCATCGGGCCCATTATTTCTGTCGGTAACTCAGTCCCTTTTGAATCGAAATTCATACGAATCTTTACCATTATTTCACTTTTCTTAGCCTGGCTCTTAAGTCAGTTAATTCCCCTGCTATATCGGACATGGCTTAACAAAAAATTAGCGAACCAATTGAATATCATTAAGGACGATGAAAAAGAACAGAAACAGGACAAAAAACACGATGATCAATACCTCACGTTGTCAGAACGCTTTTCTGACGCCGTAAAATTATTGCGAAAAGCTTATTTTTCCGGCTATTTCTCCAGTTTAAATGGCAAACCTAAACCTGGCTGGAATGGGCTGTTTAGCCGTCAATATTTATACCAATTACCCTGGTATCTCGTTATCGGTGCCCCACATTCAGGTAAAACAACAGCGCTGGCAAATTCCGGGCTGAATTTCCCACTATCAGACTATTTCGGGAAATCTGCCCTATACAGTATGGGAGATATGAATAGCTGTAACTGGTGGTTTACGAATAAAGCCGTCCTGCTTGATACCGCAGGTCGCTATACCACTCATCATAACAACTTACACGCAGCAGACAGCAGAGAGTGGCAGGCTTTTATCAGGTTGTTAAAAAAATACCGTACACGGCAACCAATCAATGGGATCATCCTTACAATCAGTGTGGAAGACTTACTGAATCCATCAACAGAAACCCGTGATCAACACGCCTATATGTTACGCAGACGCCTGTCTGAATTACGTGAAAAACTTAAGATCCAATTTCCTATTTACATTTTCATCACTAAAACGGATTTATTAAAAGGATTTAACGCCTATTTTACCCATTTTGATAAAGCATCACGTGAACAAATTTGGGGATTAACCTTCCCACAAGACAAAAAAACTGACTGGAATATCAATTCGATATTTGAGGAGCAATACAACCAGTTACAACTGCGACTGGATGCAGAATTACCCTATATTCTCTTAAACGAGCCGAACCCGCGGCAATGTGCCGAGAGTTATCTGTTTCCACAAGAATTTGCTGCCTTACGTCCACGCATTGCGCAATATCTTGAAATTGTATTCGCAAGATCAGGATTTGAAGTCCCCAGTTACCCACGAGGACTCTATTTCACCAGTGGCACACAGGGAGGGATACCATTTGATGGTGTCATGGATAAATTTAACCGCAATTTCCAATTGCCAACAGACAATGACAGCATTTCAATGTCATGGGGAAATAATAATGATGATAAAGGAATTTTATATCAACCCCAGACTCGCCAGACTTATTTTCTGAAAAATTTACTGGACAGTATTTTTCAGGAAGCAGGACTCGCCAGCTACAACCGTTGGTGGGTATACCAAAATCGCCTGCTTAATTGGTTAGGCAACATGGCATTAATAGCAATTCTGGTCTTAGTCACCACTTTATTTCTGACCAGTTACAACAATAATAAAAATTATCTGATGGAAGTTCAGGCTAAAATTCCGACCATTTTACGTCAGGGCGCTGAATTAAATAAAAATCATGATGACACCGATGAGATAAATAACACCTATAATCTATTGCCGATTTTGAACAACCTGGCTAACCTCGCTAAAAGCCAGAACTTTTCGCTGGATGATCCCCCAATATCTTACCGCATGGGATTATATAGTGGTGAACAAGTCAGTAATGCAAGCCGTACTCTGTATATGAAAGCACTGCAAACACTACTACTGCCACAAATAACCAAGTTAATCACCAGCCAACTACACAATGCTAACGACAATAATAATGACAATAATAATACAGAGGAAACCTACAATACATTAAAAGCATATCAGATGTTATATCAGCCCAAACATTATGACGGTGAGTTTCTACGTAATTGGGTGATGCAATATCTGAAAACACACTTAGATCCAGAAACAACTCAGGAACAATTACAACAAATTAACAGGCATCTCAGTCAATTACTGGATAATCAGGTTGTCACATCACCGTATATTCGTAATGACTATCTGGTTGAACAAAAACAAGCATTAATTGGCAGCATTCCCCCTGCGCAACGTGCCTACAATATCCTGAAACACAATTTGTTACTTGACCCCAATTTAGCATCAGTAAATTTAGTCACACTTGCTGGTCCTCAAGCTGAATTAGCTTTCTCACGCATTAGTGGAGCACCAATAACCAGTGGCATACCGGGAATGTTCACCCCTGCGGGTTATAAAAAAAGTATCGGCAAAGATCTCATGACTTTTCTTGTCACTTTGAATTCACAGGATAATTGGGTACTGGATTCCTATGCGAGAAAACAGTCAGTTAAAGATCTCGAATTATCTGTCCGACAGTTTTATATCAGTGACTATATTTATCAATGGGACAAATATCTGACTGATATTCGTTTGAACAATATTAATGAATTAAATCAACGTACCAGCACAGCGCGTTTGCTCTCTTCTTCAGCTTCACCGATGCGTACTCTGCTAATCAATATCAGCAAAAATGTCACACTAACTAATAACCAACTTAACAGCCTTATGAAGAAGGCTAAAGGTAAAGTCAGTAGTAACGTAACAAACAGTAAATTAACAAATTTAGTTTCAAAACAAATCTTGCCGGATAATGGTCAACCTTCACCAGAGCAAGTGTTAGCAGAACATTTTGCACAAATTACCGCTCTGGCGAAAAGCCCTGATGGAAAAAATAAAAAAATACCTTTTGACGATATACTGAAAAAAATCGGTGACTTATATCAATATCTGGCTTCAGTGCAAAATGCCGTCAATACAGGTATGACTTTTCCTCCCAACAACATTATTACCCAGTTACAAACGGCATCTGAACGCCTGCCGATACCATTCAGAGATATGATTTCTGCCCTGGCAATTGGAGCCAGTAGTGATACACAAATCAGTGATATGAAAAATGTCGGCAAACATCTCGGTGCAGAAATAGGTGGTTTTTGCCAACAGGCTATTGCCAACCGTTATCCGTTGATGCCTAAAGCGCACAAAGACATCAAACCTGATGACATGACACGGATGTTTGCTCCCGGAAAAGGCTTAATGGACAGTTTTTTCCAAAAAAATTTAGTGGGCAAAGTTGATACAACTCAGCCAGGATGGCGATTTATGCCCGGGGTAGATGGCAAGCCTTTACCCGGTGGAGAAAAATTGCTCAAACCTTTCCAGCAAGCACAGATTATTCGCGATACTCTCTTTTCCAGTGGGGCTCTCACACCGTCATTTCATATCATGGTTCGCCCAATCAGTATGGATAATGAGATATTGAGTATGGTACTGGATGTTGATGGGCAACGACTGCAATATAGTCACGGCCCTCAACTTTCGCAGCTCATTAGCTGGCCGGGCTCTGCGGGAACCAATCAGGCCCGCATTCAATTAAATTTAGAAAATGGCACAACGGCAAACTTATCAACTTCTGGCCCCTGGGCACTGAACCGGTTACTGGATCAAGCGAAGCGTATTTGGCAAAACAGAACAGGAAGTTCAACTCAAAGTGATGATACTGGCTTACAGGCAATGTTTAATATCAAAGGGCATACGGTCTTACTGGAGTTCACACCAAATAGTATTTTCAGTCCGTTTAAACTACCTGATTTCTCCTGCCCGAACCTGAAGAGTATGAAAACACCATGAATATTGATGCTTTACTTGCGCCAATCAGTGAAGAGTCTCCTTGTGGGGAAAATCTCGAATACGATGATGTATTTCTATTATTAGAACAAAGCATTATCGGAAAAGCAGAGCAACAGTTTGGTGATTTTGTTATCCCTGCGGAACCACCCGATTGGTTAGAAGTGGAAAAACAAGCTACAACGTTACTGCTATCCCGTACCAAAGATCTGCGTATTATCATCGCTCTCATGCATGCATGGGTAGAAACTCAGGGAATATGTGGCTATGCCAATGGCCTGGCGCTACTCCGACAAACACTGGAACACTATTGGGAAGAGGTATGGCCAAGACTGGAATTTGATGGTGAATACGATCCCTTATTTCGCCTTAATGCTCTGGCAGATATTGAAGATGGCGCCCCTCTCTCAATAAAAGTGCAATATTCCATTCTGCTGAAAAGTATCTCGCAAGAATTGTCATTCCGGGAAGTTTGCTCACTGCTTGATGGTTCGATAACAGAAATCAGTGGTTACACCGGAGGGCGAACCCGCCTGCAAGATGAGTTAAAACAACAAACTGACAGCCCGGAAATATCAGCATTAGCCATCATTCGCGATCATATTACTGCTCTGCTTGATATCATTCGCCAGCACTTATCCGCCGGGCATATGCCTGAACTATCGCGATTCCTAAAAAATCTGAATACCGTTATTGAATTTAGCGCATTAAGTGGCTCCTTTATTGCCGCTTCGATAACTCCCGGCAATAAAGGAGAACCTCAATCTGCATCAGTGATAAAGCAGGCAACAACGCGATCATCAATAGACCCATCGTCTATAGAGCAATCATCAACAGATATAGCAGCGATGGCTGGTTTGTCCTCATTTAATTGGTACGGAGTAGAAGTCAATAATCGTGATGAAGCACGCATGTTATTGGAAAAAGCGAAAACCTATTTTCTGACACACGAACCAAGCCACCCTGCTCCGATGATGATTGACCGTATTCAACGCCTGATTGATCGTGATTTTATCGACATTATCTATGACCTTGCACCAGAAGGATTAAATCAGCTCGCCATCATCTTTGGCCATACTGATAATTCTGACACTGATACAAATTAGTTGTCTCTTGTACTTATCCAACCAACAAAGAGGCAACTTGAAAGACGAAGGGTATATCGCCCGTTTATCTCTTAACTTACCTATTTAGCCAGTAATGGAGAAATTGTCATGAAATCCAGTGGACAAAAGTTTATCGCCCGAAATCGTGCTCCTCGAGTCCAGATTGAATACGATGTCGAGCTTTATGGCTCAGAAAAAGTTGTCCAATTACCATTTGTCATGGGCGTTATGGCTGATTTGGCAGGAAAACCCACAGAAGCCCTACCAGACGTTAGCGACCGGAAATTTCTGGAAATTGACATTGATAATTTTGACGAACGCATGAAGTCAATAAAGCCACGAGCCGCCTTTCAGGTTGATAACACCTTGACAGGTGATGGCAAACTGAATGTCGAGTTAGTTTTTGAAAAAATGGAAGACTTTCAACCTGATGCTATCGCTAAAAAGGTAGAACCTTTAGCTCAACTGTTGGAAGCACGTACCCAACTGGCGAACCTACTGTCTTATATGGATGGTAAAAGTGGCGCAGAACAACTGATCGCTGAAATACTGCAAAATCCTGCTCTGTTGAAATCACTGGCGGAAGCGCCAAAACCTGAAGATAGCACTTCAGCTTCAGATGAAGGTGCTGAAGATAAGGAGTAATTGATGAGTACAACTGAACAAGAAAACCTGGCTCAACAAGAGCAGGCACCGAAAGAATATACGGTTGATGAATTAAGTGTATTGCTCGGTAAAGAATTCCGTCCGCAAAGTGATCAAACACGTGATGCCGTTGAAAATGCAGTAAAGACCCTGGCACAGCAGGCACTGGAAAATACCCTCACCATCTCCGGCGATACTTATCGCACTATCCAGTCATTGATTGCTGAAATTGATACCAAAATATCACAACAGATGAACCATATCCTGCATCATGATGAATTCCAGACATTGGAAGGCGCATGGCGTGGTCTGCATTATCTGGTTAATAACACAGAAACCGATGAGATGCTGAAAATCCGTGTGATGTGCCTTTCCAAAAAAGAACTAAGCAACACGCTAAAACGTTTCAAAGGCGTCAGTTGGGACCAAAGCCCACTTTTTAAGAAGGTCTATGAAGCAGAATACGGTCAGTTTGGTGGTGAACCTTTCGGCTGTCTGGTAGGCGATTACTACTTTGACCATACCGCGCCGGATGTTGAACTTTTGCGTCAGCTAGCACAAATCAGTGCCGCAGCACACTGTCCATTTATTTCAGGAGCAGCCCCAAGTGTTATGCAAATGAAATCCTGGCAGGAGTTAGCTAACCCTCGTGATCTCACCAAGATTTTCCAAAATACAGAGTACGCCCCCTGGCGTAGCTTACGCGAATCAGAAGACGTACGTTACATCGGATTAGCACTGCCCCGTTTTCTGTCCCGTTTACCTTATGGCGCTCTCACTAATCCCGTTGATAATTTCAATTTTGAGGAAAATACCGAAGGCCCCACCCATGAAAACTATACCTGGGCAAATGCCGCTTATGCTATGGCGGTCAATATCAACCGTTCCTTTAAACTGTACGGCTGGTGCACCTCTATTCGCGGTGTGGAATCTGGTGGTATTGTAGAAAATTTGCCTTGCTATACTTTTCCCTCTGATGATGGCGGAGTGGATATGAAATGTCCTACCGAGATTGCCATCAGCGATCGTCGTGAGGCTGAATTAGCCAAAAATGGTTTTATTCCACTTTTACACCGTAAGAATACCGATATGGCCGCCTTTATCGGTGCCCAATCGCTGCAAAAACCATCAGAATATTATGATCCTGACGCTACAGCAAATGCCAATCTCTCCGCCCGTCTGCCTTATTTATTTGCCTGTTGTCGTTTTGCTCATTACCTGAAATGTATTGTACGCGACAAAATTGGGACTTTTCAGGAGCGTAGTGATATGGAACGTTGGTTGAATGAATGGATCACTCATTATGTTGACGGTGACCCAGTCAATTCATCACAGCTTACCAAGGCGAAGAAGCCACTGGCAGCCGCGGAGGTTCAGGTAGAAGAAATAGAGAGCAACCCAGGCTATTATCAAGCTAAGTTTTTTCTGCGTCCCCATTATCAATTGGAAGGACTAACCGTTTCTCTACGTCTGGTTTCAAAATTACCCTCACTAAAAGGAGCGTGATACTAAAAAGTCATTTTCTCTAAGTAAAATCAGAAATCATCCCGCACAGAGGGGCTTCCAGTAACAATACACATGTATTTCTAGACGTATATACGTACTCCAATATACATCCATTGGATTCAATCATCCCATTCAACTCTATTAAGGCAAAGATTATGTCTAATAACGCATATATTACTTTTACTGACATTAAAGGTGAATCAGGTGACGATGCCCATAAAGATTGGACAGCCGTTCATGTTTTTGAACTGACAATGACTAATTCTGTTTCTACAAATACTCAGTCTAGCGGATTGAGTTCAGGTATAGTTGAAATTCCTGGTATTACTGTAGGACTCTTCTTTGATAAATCATGTATAACTTTGTCTAATTATCTGACGATAGGTAAACATATCAATGAAGTTAAAATTGAAGTATTGCGACAAGGAGGCGAAAATGTACTTTGGCATACCATAGTCATGACGAACGTTATGGTAGCAAGCACATCGCTCGGATTCTCATTTGACCAATACATTTCTACTGTTAAGTTATTCTTCCAAAAACATAAAGAAAGCTACTATCCTCTGGACTTCACAGGCAAAAAAGGCGCCGAAGTCACTTATGGATGGGATTCTTTCGCTAATAAGCCACTCTAATTTCATAATTATCCACCCCGATAACCTCCCTAAAACAGGGAGGTTATTTTTACTAACCTATCCTTATCAAAAAATAGGGATCTACGCTTATGCGATTCACCATTGTTAAAAACACCGGTACAAACCAACCCACACAATTGAGTTATGACTTTTCGCCTCCGGGGGGAACTATCGGTCGCAGCAAAGACAATAACTGGATTTTGCCCGATGAAGAGCAGGCTATTGCCCGGCTTCAAGCCATCGTGTCTATTTCTGCTGATGGTGAGTGTCGGATTACCAATCGTGGCTCTGCATCTGAGCTGTTACTAAACACAATACCATTGGCTCCGGATCGTCAGGTTGAAATCCGCGATGGTGATGTATTGAATATTGGCGACTATCAGATTCAGGCAGTTGATATCAATAAAAGTGCGCCGCCGCAAACAGTCACTCGGGTTATCAATACGGAATCCCAATCGGCTGCCAACTGCTCCGGCATTCCCAATGAAATCTGGGACGGTCTGGAACAGATTTTCACTGCACCCGATACTTCGGCCTCCCCCAACAGACATCAGACAACATCAGAGGGAAATGACAATAACCCACTACTCAAACCCCAACAACAGGAAAATGATGAACGTAACCCAATTGATCCATTAGCCCAAATTGAAAACACAACCGATCTAGAGACACTACAATTACGGGCGACAGATCCTGTGACTATGTTCCATTCAGATGCCCTCTTCCAACAGGAAGATATTCTGAATAACAATACACCCACAACATTATTCCAGTACGATGACCAGAGAATTGAACATAGTGACGACAAAGAAAAAGAAATTGATCCACTGGCATTATTTTCTGACAATTCTATAAGACAGCAGAAACACGTCAAAAATGATGACCCATTAAACTTGATGTTAGATAATGCCGTACCACTAACATCACCTGATAACCCAACACTTTCTAATTCTCAGTTTGCGCCTATATCACAGCCCATATCTGCTCAGGATAAACAATCCATTGCTCAGCCACCTTCTTTACCTCCACTCTTCACAACAGAAGAGATATCTAAGGAACTCAGCAAAGATTTAACTCAAAGTCATACAGGTATAGAAGAAGCCAGAACAGAAGAAAATATTTTTCCTCCTTTTCCTCCTGCTCCTTCAAATGAATATCCTGATTATCCGGCCAGCACCAATCACCAGCCCTCTGTTAAGCACCAAGTGAGTCACGCGAATCATTCCCTGCATATCACGCATGATAATCATGCTTATGAACGGCTTGGTATTGATCCAATAAGCTACAGTTCCAATAACCATCAAACAGACGGGATCAAACTAGAGGGGAAATTACTGGCATCGCTATTAGAGGGGATGGGACTCAAAAACCTTCATCAACCACAATTTGATGAACACCGTATGTATCAATTAGGTCTGTTTATCAGCCAGTTATCTCAAGGGATTGTCGCACTCAATGCTTCACGCACAATGCTGAAACGGGAAGCTGATGCGGATATGACTCAAATGCTACTGGATGCCAATAATCCATTTAAGCTATTACCTTCTGGTCAATCTGTTTTAGTACAGATGTTTGGTGATCATATGCCTGGATTTATGCCTATTGAGCAGGCGACCCGCGATATTTTAATTGAATTACAGGCACACCAATTAGGAATGATTGCAGGAGTACGTGCCATTACGAAAGATATCCTGCAACTCTTCCATCCCGGTATTCTTGAGCAGAAAGCGCGGGATGAAGGCGGTATGCCACGTTTGTCTTTATCGTCAACCTACAAAACATCACTGTGGGAATTTCTCACCAAATACTATCAAAAAACAGCCAATGAATTTGAGCAAAATTCAGCTCTGTTTGGTGAAAACTTTCTACAAGCCTATGAAAAAGAGGTCAATAAATATAAAAGTTCTCAAAGCAAACTAAAAAAATAGGCAAATTAAAAATAGGTTCATTGCCTCAACAATCTTTCCCCTATTGCCCATTATCAACACGACCAATAGGTACTCCATGAATGACAATATAACTTTAATGTATGGTGGTTATCATCGTCGGAGTAATGCCAAGCGTATCACTGCCAGAGACAGAATGCAGCCATCCTTGCTGGATAGGCTCACTGATAACGACCCCGATAAGAAAAAAGAGGCAATCAGCAACTATCTGATATCACACAGTACATTACGACAAAATGTTCTGCGGGATTTACAGTGGTTGCTCAATAGCATCAACTGTGAATCCGAGCAAGATCTTACCCTGTATCCGGAAATACGCCGTTCTGTTTATAACTTTGGGCTGGAACCCCTGGCGGGTAAACGTATGTCTGAAATAGAGTGGGAAGATATTCAACATAAAATCATTAAGGCGATACATGTGTTTGAACCACGCATTATTGCTGATGAACTTGAAGTGCGTTGTGTTTCTGATACGCATTCCCTGAATCTATACAATACATTATCCATTGAAATTAAAGGTTTTTTGTGGTGTGTTCCCTGGCCACTCGAATTCCTGTTCCGTAGTGATATTGACCTGGAAAATGGTTATTTCACTATCAAAGAAGCAGGATAAAAACAGATACGAGAGGATATGGATACATGGATAACAAACTACTTGAATATTACAATCGTGAGCTAGTCTATTTACGTGAAATGGGCAAAGAATTTGCTGAACGTTATCCAAAAGTCGCCAACCGACTGGGTATGCATGGTATTGATGTTGCTGACCCTTATGTTGAACGACTTATGGAAGGTTTTGCTTTTCTGACTTCCCGTATTCAGTTGAAAATGGATGCTGAATTTCCAAATTTTTCCCAACAATTACTGGAGATGCTCTACCCTAATTATCTGGCTCCTACGCCATCAATGACAATCGTCGAGCTCCAGCCTGATACCAGCAAAGGGGATATCAGCCATGGATTTTTGGTGCCACGTGGAACGCTCATGCACTGTCAGACATTGAAAAAAGATGGCATCACATTCCAATACAGCACAGCACAAGACGTTATTCTGCAACCATTAAATTTGCAGAAAGTTGAACTGGGTAAGCTGCCTGCCAACATTCCTCTGGCAACGTTAAATCTTCACCAATCCGGTGCTGTCAGTGCGCTGCGCATTCATCTTTCCTGCAAAGGCAAATTTTTCCTCAACGAACTGGATCTCAACAAACTGGTATTCTTTCTTTCAGGGCCAGATATTCAATCCCAACAATTGTTAGAATTACTCATGGAACATTGCGTCGGCATGGTATGTCAGACCCTTGGTGATACTCCTCAATATCAGGTTTTACCTGATATTTCTCCACATCATGAAGGATTTGATGATGATCAGTCATTGTTACCTAATGATCCACGTACTTTCAGTGGCTATCGTCAGCTCCAGGAATATTTTGCTTTTCCGGCACGTTTCCAATTTTTCAGCATTAGTGGCATGCAATCTCTGTTGGAAAAAACACAAAAAGAGAGTGAGTTTGAACTGATCCTGCTTTTGGACAAAATAGATACGGATTTGGAGCATCTGGTTGATGTCTCTTATTTAGCCCTCAATAGTACACCCGTCATTAATTTATTCCCTAAGTTGACTGAACGTACCACGGTAAAAGAAAGTACTAATGAGTACCATTTAGTTGTCGACAATATTCGGCCTCTGGATTATGAAATCTTTTCTGTGAAACATCTGCATGGTGCAGATATTAAACACAGAGAAACGCAGATTTTCAGACCCTTCTGGTCTACTTTCAGTGATGATAAAAGCAATTACGGTGCCTATTTTTCTGTGCGCCGTGATCCCCGCATTTTATCTGAACATGCCCATCATTACGGCACCCGAACCAGTTATGTCGGTACAGAATCCTTTGTTTCTATTGTTGATGAACATCATTCCCCTTGGCCGAACGAACTCAAATTCCTGACTGCCGATGTCATGTGCACTAACCGCGATTTATCTGCAATGTTGCGTCAACAAGATCTTGATAACTTCGTTATGCTGGATTCTATCCCCATCAACCAGATTGTGTTTCTTAAAAGACCAACCATACCACGCCCTGCCTTAGCACAAGGCTCAATATCGTGGAAATTAATCAGTCACCTCCAGCTCAATTATCTGAATTTTATGGATAAAAATGATGAACAAGGGACTCAGGCATTACGGCAATTACTCAGCCTGTATGCCAATCTTTCAGAGCCAGCTATCACCCGTCAGATTAATGGTATTCGCCATTGTTCATTAAAAACGATTTATCGGAGGGTTCCTGAACCCGGCCCGATCGTTTTTGCCCGTGGAGTCAGCATTGAACTGGAAGTGGATGAGCAGGAGTTTGCCGGCAACAGCCCCTGGTTACTGGGAAGTGTTCTGGAAAAATTATTCTCGCGTCTGGTCACCATGAACTCTTTTACTGAAATGACTCTCTATAGCCAGCAACGGGGCAAGATCGGTTTTTGGCCGGCCCGGATGGGAAAAAAGAAACTGATATAGCCAGTAATTACAGACAAAAATGAATATGAGCGAAACAAGTGCTATTTCCATACATCGCATATGTCACCTGCCGGATAATTTTTGGCAACAACTCACCCAGACACCGTGGCAATTCGATCTATTTCAGACCCTGCGCCGAATAGACGCCCAGTCCGGGGAGTATTATATGCTAGGTTCAGCCCCATTGCCGCGATACGACCTGCTGCGGCTAGGTCAAAAAGCGTCAATGATATTCGCCCCATCGACCATTGCTGAAGCCAAAAAACGCGAAAACTCAAAACTGTATGACATACTGATTTACAGTTTTGGCTTGTTCGGCCCAAATGGGCCATTGCCGCTCCATATCACCGAATATACTTATGCGCGACAATATAACTATCAAGACCCAACACTGAACGCATTTGCTAATTTATTTCACCATCGGCTAATACTGCTGTTCTATCGTGCCTGGGCTAATTCCCAATCAACAGTATCGCTTGATCGTCAGGATAACCAACGCTTCTGTCATTATCTTGCTTGTCTGATAGGTATGGGGTTACCTGCTCAACAACAATCAGATTCAATTAGTGAACACGCCCGCTATTCGTTATCAGGCCATTTATCCCGACAGGGACATGGCGCGGAAGGGTTGGCAAAAATATTATTCAGTTACTTCAATATTCCGTTAAAAGTTATACAAAATATTCCCCAATGGTTGAAAATTGAAGCTCAGGATCAGGCACGGTTAAAAGCCGGACGCAATATGCCTCGTTTGGGTGAATCGGCCTTTTTGGGAACAGCATTATATGATGTTCAATATAAATTCCGCCTTGAACTCGGCCCGTTAACCCTGGCTGAGTATGAAGCGTTTTTACCAAACCAACCAAAGTCCCTACAGCTACGTGATTGGGTATATCAATATTTCGGGATCGAATACGCATGGGATATCCGCCTGATACTTGATCGAGCCGATATAAAAGGTATTCACCTGTCAGAGCCCGTAAAATTAGGATTAAGTAGCTGGCTTGGCAACATTGAACAGAAATCCCATTGTGGTGACTTAATCTACAATCCAGAATTTCACTGAACAGCAATTTCATCGAATAACAATTCCATAAACAACAATGTAATCACTCTCTACAAAACACTATCAACGATAACATCACGGATTACACGTTATGTCAGAAATCAGCCGCTCTGTACTATTTGGTAAGCTTAACCGTACATTATTCACATCGTTAGAAGGTGCCACTGCTTTTTGCAAGTTGCGGGGTAATCCTTATGTTGAGTTAGCGCATTGGCTACATCAAATCATGCAGCAACAAAACTGTGATTTACAGAAACTTCTCCATCACTTCGGGCTGGATGAATCTGCGTTGACCAAAGACATCGTTACCGCACTGGATCGCCTGCCACGTGGTGCCAGCGCCATTTCTGACCTCTCAGAACATATTGACAGTGCCGTTGAGCGGGCTTGGGTTTATGGTTCACTGAAATTCGGTGTTGATCAAATTCGCAGTGCCCATTTACTGATAGGCATATTGAAAACTTTCAATCTACGCAATGTCCTGAAAACCATTTCTCCCCTGTTTGATCGCATTAATACAGATGTCCTGATCGATAATTTTCACGCAATATTCGATGGCAGTGATGAAGCCCAGGAGATAACAACATTATCAACAGGTACACAAGGGGCAACAACACAAACTACAACAGGCTCAGCACTACAGCAATATGGTCAGGAATTAACGGCACGGGCCCGTAATGGTGAGATTGATCCTGTGTCTGGACGTGATGAAGAAATCCGCCAGATCATTGATATCCTGATGCGCCGCCGTCAAAATAACCCATTACTGACAGGTGAAGCTGGTGTCGGTAAGACTGCGGTAATTGAAGGGTTAGCACTGAGGATTGCCGCAGACGAAGTTCCACCTCCTTTACGGAATGTTCAGCTTTGGTTGCTAGATATTGGCATGTTACAGGCTGGAGCGGGTGTTAAAGGAGAATTCGAATCCCGTTTGCGCAAAGTGATTGAAGAAGTGCAATCCAGTCCAACCCCCATCATTTTGTTTATTGATGAAATCCATACTTTAATTGGTGCTGGTGGACAACAAGGAACAGGTGATGCCGCCAACTTATTAAAACCGGCCTTAGCGAGAGGTCAATTACGTACACTTGGTGCGACAACCTGGTCAGAATATAAAAAATATATCGAAAAAGATCCTGCCTTGACCCGTCGTTTTCAGGTTGTTCAGGTTCATGAACCGGACGAAACCAAAGCTCTGATAATGCTACGTAGTCTGGTCAATACACTGGAAAAACATCATCGTATTCTTTTATTAGATGAGGCAGTTGAAGCAGCCGTGCATCTCTCCCACCGCTACATCCCTGCCCGTCAGTTACCAGACAAAGCCATCGCATTACTGGACACAGCCTGTGCCAGAGTTGCTGTCAGCCAACATGCAGAGCCTCCTCAGCTAGAAAACTGCCGTCATCAGATAGATGCCCTGAATGTTGAACTGGAAATTGTGGAGCGGGAAGCAAAAGTCGGTATGGGTGACTCTCAGCGAACAGAAAATATCTTCAATCAACTCGCCACTCTGGCAGAACAAAAAGCGCAGCTAGAAGCACGCTGGCAACAAGAACTTTCCCTGACAGAGAAAATTATTCAATTACGCATCCAATTGAATGAAGACCAAAATAATGATACCGCTACTCTCCATACCGAATTAACTGATCTGCAACAACAATTGAAAACTTTACAGGGGGAAGAACCTCTCATTTTTGCGGCAGTAGACAGTAACGTTGTTTCCGCTGTTGTGTCAGATTGGACCGGCATTCCTCTAAGCCGCATGATGAAAGATGAAATTGAAGCTGTATTGCAGTTGGCTGATACACTCAGTCAGCGGGTGATTGGTCAATACCACGCATTGGAAATAATCGCAAAACGGGTACGTACTTCACGGGCAAAATTAGATGATCCCAATAAACCAGTTGGCGTTTTTCTATTATGTGGCCCTTCTGGTGTGGGTAAAACGGAAACAGCACTCGCTCTGGCTGAAACACTATATGGTGGTGAGCAAAATCTCATTACCATCAATATGAGCGAATTTCAGGAAGCACACACCGTATCAACCTTGAAAGGAGCCCCTCCCGGCTATGTTGGCTATGGTGAAGGAGGTGTATTAACTGAAGCTGTTCGCCGTCGTCCATACAGTGTTGTATTGCTGGATGAAATCGAAAAAGCGCACCCTGATGTTCATGAGATTTTCTTTCAGGTATTCGACAAAGGCTGGATGGAAGATGGTGAAGGCCGACACATTGATTTTCGTAATACCATTATTATCCTGACATCCAATGTGGGAGCCGATTTAGTCAGTTCATTATGCCGCCAGCATCCCCAACAAGATAATAGCGTACCAGAACCGGAACAGCTCAGTTCTGCATTACGTAAGCCATTATTGGACACATTCCCTGCGGCTTTATTGGGGCGTTTGTTAGTTATTCCCTACTATTCATTGAATGACGAAGTGATGACTAATATTGTCCATTTACAATTAGGACGAATTCAAAAACGCTTACTGGAGAACCATGGCATTGCTGCAACATTTGATGACGCTATGATTGAAAATATTGTCAGTCGTTGTACTGAGGTTGAATCAGGTGGTCGTACGGTGGATGCTATCTTGACTAACACTATATTGCCACAAATCAGTCAACGGCTGCTCTCTGCCAGTGCCCAGGATGAACAATATAACCGGTTACAAGTATCACTCGAACAAGGTGAGCTTGAATTCCAGTTTTCGAATGATAATCAATAGATCCTGCGTAACATCGTGTGTATACCCTATGGATTTCAAGATGCAGCCAACCAAAGAGGGAACTTGAAAAGTAAAGAGGATAAAACAGAGGTTCAAGAGGCCATCTCCGATGCAGAATTCCGACTATAGCTACTTTAATAACAGGCACCCATTATTGCAGGCATTACCTATTGGGTACTGCTTCAAGGAATTTGAAATTGAGAAAGTTGTGGGTAAAGGTGGATTTGGCATCGTATATAAGGCTTGGGATCACCGTAAAAAATGTGCTGTTGCCATTAAAGAATATCTGCCATCAGCAGTTGTGCTCCGTCGCAACGATTTAAAATTAAATCTGCGTTGCTCAAGTCTGCAAAAGAAATTCAAAATTGGTCTTCATAGTTTTATGCGTGAAGCCCATATAATGTCTTGCTTTAATCATCCATGTTTGCCCCGTTTCTTACGTTTTTGGCAACAGAATAGTACAGCTTACATTGCCACTCCGTTTTACAGGGGTATAACACTAAAACTGTTACAGCTAAAACACCCAAAGATCATTACGCAGAGCTGGCTATGTCGTATTTTGTTTCCCTTGTTTGATGCTCTCAATACGTTTCATCAAGCAGGCTATCTGCACTGCGATATTTCTCTCGATAATATTTTAATTCAGAACAATCAGTTACCAATACTGCTTGATTTGGGATCGGCCCGAAAAACAACAGAACATTTGTCTGATGATGAAGAAATCACTGTCAGGCCTGGTTTCACACCTTGCGAACAATACACCATCAATGAAGAAGGACAGCAAGGCCCCTGGACTGATATCTATGCTTTAGGGGCTGTATTACATACTTTGATTGTCGGGAGGCCACCACCCGTCAGCATTGTGCGCAATATTGAAGATCATTATCAACCTTTAACCAAACAGTGCCCTACAGGTTATTCCTTATCATTTCTGCATGTCATTGATTGTATGCTGGCAATAAAAGTGTCAGACCGCCCGCCTTCCATTTTAAAATTAGCTGCGATGATAAAACACTCTCTCATACAAGCCTGTAAAACTCCCGCATCGCACCTCCCATTCCTTTATCAGATCTCCTGACATGCCTGCTTTCAGGAGATCTGCGCCAGGAATAACAACCGAAGATACATCTCCTGAAAAACATTATCCCCCGGAAAAAACCTGTCGTTTGCACAAGCAGGTATTATTCATCATTCGAATCTGATCCCACTGTCTGTTTTTTTCCACTCAATCCATATTCACGCAGTTTATTAGCAATAGCGGTATGAGAAACACCAAGTCGTTTTGCCAACTTACGGGTACTGGGATAGTGGCGATAAAGACGGGTCAAGACAGAACGTTCAAAACGCTTACTGATTTCATCTAAAGAGCCAACCAGAATATCTTCATTGATAAAGGCGGTTTCTGTTTCTAATTCCGGTAACTGAATATCTTGTGGGCTTAATTGGTTACCTTCAAGCTGCGTTAATGCCCGGTAGATGGCATTACGCAACTGCCTCACATTTCCGGGCCAATAATAGTTACACAAGAATTGTTCCAGATCAGGTGAAAATTTGGGTTTTTCTACACCTTGCTCTCTAGCAAAACGGGTTACAAAATAATCCGTCAATGGAATGATATCAGCCCGCCGCTCCCGTAAAGGTGGCAAAGTGATTGTTAATACATTGAGCCGATAGTAGAGATCTTCCCTGAATTCCCCTTTTTGCACCAACTCAACCAAATTCTTCTGAGTAGCACAGATGATCCTGACATTCACTTTAACTTCGTTATCCTCTCCAACACGACGAAATGTTCCATCATTGAGGAAACGGAGTAATTTGATCTGCATTTGTGGCGACATTTCACCAATTTCATCTAACAGAACTGTGCCGCCATTCGCCTGCTCAAAAAAGCCTTTTTTACCTTCCAGTGCATTCGGATATGCACCCGCAGCATAACCAAACAGTTCACTTTCTACTACGTCATCCGGCATAGATGCACAATTTAGTCCAAGAAAAGGTTGTTTTCCTCTTGAACTTCTCAGATGACACGCTTTGGCAAATTCATCTTTCCCTGTTCCTGTATCACCAATAAGCAACAAAGGCAGATCCAACATAGCCATTTTACGGGCCTGTTCAACGACATGAACCATCTTCGGACTGACAGCAACAAGATCCTTAAAAGCCTGATCGTCATTCACTGTCAATTTTTTCTGCGCAGGTTCCGCATAAACGGATACACGTAGCATAATCACCGCTCCCACACATTTAACCTTCTGATTTTCATCAGTCAGTTGCATGGGTGTCATATCCATCAAATAAGATTTTCCTTTGATAGTTAACGTTGCCGAGTGAGGCTGATGATGATCGCTTTCCAACCAACGGAGGAAATTGTAATTACTGATAAGTTGGCTGATATTTTTTTGGCTGATTTTTTCTTTACTGATACCAAACAATGTCTGGGATGCCAGATTAGCCAAATCGATACTTCCTTTCATGTCAATGGACAAGATAGGCTCAGGCACAGACTCCAGTAATGTCCACATAGCTCTGTGCTCTTTTTCTGACGGCATAAAAGCCACTGTCCTCACATCTATCACGCCATTAATGCGGCGGATTTCTGCCATCAGCAAGCGAAAGGTATTGAAATCAATTTGAGTAAAACTAAGGTAAATACGACGTTCAGGAGAGATCTCAATTCCTTTCAGGTCAATATTTCTTAAAACCAATAAATCAAGTAACTCGCGAGTCAGCCCAATTCGATCCTGACAAGTAACTTCCAATCGCATTTATTCCGACCTTATTTACACGATGTTCATAACCGTCTGAAATATTACTCGTTACTGTGCAATAGATGAAGCCCCTTGTCAGCTAAAGTTGACAATAAAGCAAAGTGTCAAATTAAAGTGACAGTCGCTTCTAGTTGGTGATGGTTTCTAACTGGTCACAGTCCTGTTTTTTTAACTTCACTCTTGGACTTAGCCGCCAACGTACTTTTAATCTGGTTAATCAGCTGATAACGGAAATCTCCCAACTTGGGTTTATCGTCATCAATCCAGGGTAAAGGACGGCATAGCCCCATTGCCTTAATTCCCAGACGAGCTGTAAGTAACCCCGCACCAATACCCTGCGCAGCACGGGCTGAAAGCCGGGCAGCAATATCCTGCGATAACCAATCCATTCCCACTTCTCTGACCAAATCTGACGCACCTGCAAAGGCAATATTCAACAATACCAGCCGAAATAAACGAATACGGCTGAAATACCCCAATTCAATTCCATATATTGCCGCAATCCGGTTAATAAGACGAATATTTCGCCATGCAATGAAGGCCATATCCACCACAGCAAGTGGACTGACAGCGATCATCAGTGCAGATTCTGCTGCTGAACGACGGATCTCTTTTTTGGCCTGTTCATCCAGAACAGGTTGAACCAGCTTACTGTATAACATGACTATCTCACGATCATTGTGAGTTTCATGCACAGCCGCCTGCCAACGTTGTAAAGCAGGAAGTTGTTGCCCTATACCTGCCTGTTCTGCCAGTTTTTCACAAAATTGTCGCCCTCTGCTAATGCCATGACTTTTTAACAATGTCTTGGCGATATCACGTTCTTCTGTCCGCTGGCGTAAACGGTAAAGACGACGCCATTCACTGATTACTCCCCCTATTCCCGCAAAGATAATCAAACTACCTGCGGCAGCTATACCCAATGCAATCCAATCCTGTTGTTGCCATGACTGATATATCCATTGAATAAACTGAGCGATAACACTGACACCCAATAACAGTACTGCGCCAGAAAAAATTTTTCTCCACAAGCTATGCTTAGGCTTCAATGCTGCATTCACTGCTCCTTCAAATTCACTTTCCTGCTCTTCAGCGTTCAATTCAGACATAACCGGATAGAACTCGTTCCCCCGCTCATTGAATTCTTTTTGGGATTTCAGCGAAGGTTCTGATGATGTTGATAAAAGATCATCAAAATCCATTCTTGGTTTTAAGGAGCCAGATCCCTTTGGTTCCGTCTTCAAAGAGTCCGTCATGTCAGCTTGTCTCCTAATAAAAATTCCATCGCACTGTCCATGCGGATATGAGGTAACGGCTCATCAATATTAACTTGTCTTGGCCGGAATGATTCAAAATTGAAACCCTGCTTTTGCCAAAAAGCATTGTCAGGCAAACGTTGTGGCACTTCTCCCGGAAAAAATGTCAATAACTTGTCATCTGACAAACGGTTTCCCTTGATAGCCGGGATCTTTTCTCCCTCATGCACCACAATGCCACTTTCGGTTGCCTGAACTGACGCAAGGCCGACACAGTCCATACTGATCCCTTCAAATGCAGCATTCTGCCATGCTTCCTGTACAAGTTGCTGGAGAAGGGAAACAAGATTGGCATGTTGATCCGCTGTGACATGATCGGCTTTGCTCGCTGCAAACATTAACTTGTCAATGCAAGGCGAAAATAAACGGCGAAATAGCGTCCGCTTGCCATAATGAAAACTCTGCATTAGCTGTGTCAGCGCCAGACGCATATCGTTAAAAGCGTGGGGGCCACTGTTTAATGGCTGCAAGCAGTCAACCAAAACAATTTGCCTATCAAAACGAAGAAAGTGTTCTTTATAAAAATCTTTTACGATGTGATTGCAGTAATACGTAAACCGTTCACGCAGCATACCAATATTGGTATTTTTATCCGCCTTAAGTAGTTGAGGTTCTCCGATTCGATCAATATCCGGCCAGGGAAAAAATTGCAGCGCTGGTGCTCCCGTCAAATCTCCCGGTAAGATAAAACGCCCCGGCTGAATGAAATGTAGCCCCTCTGTTTTACACTGGTGTAAATAATCCGTATAAGCCTGTGCAATTCTGGCCAACAGATTTTCATCGGCAGGTGCCAGTGGGTCACACTGTTTACATAATGCCAACCACGGTTCAGCCCAGTTTAACCTTTCACCTTTCAACAATCCGTTCATCTGCCATGACCATGCCAAATAACTCTGTTCCAGCATAGGTAAATCCAATAACCACTCTCCCGGATAATCGACAATTTCCAGATAAAGGGTGGAGGTCTCTTTGAGATAACGAAATAGAGAATCTTCTGGACGATAACGCAGGGCAAGGCGGATTTCACTCACTCCCCGCGTCGGAACTGGCCAATAAGGCGGTGTATTATGCAATGCAGCCATGTTTTCATCATAGGTGAAACGGGGAACACCAAAATCCCGCTGCGGTACTCGTTTTACACCTAACAAACGGCCATCACGCACAGTTGAAAACAGCGGTAATCTGGCACCACTGTGAACATGCAGAAGCTGATTGACCAAAGAAGTAATAAATGCGGTTTTTCCACTACGGCTTAATCCTGTTACTGCCAGCCGTAAATGGCGATCGATTCCACGATTAACAAGTGCCGTCAGTTCATTTTGCAATCGTTTCATGTTTCTCCTGAATTGGACACCATGACATTATGTATGCTTTATGCCTGCCATATTTCAATAAAGATATTTCCAATGTCGTCCATTTTTATCATAACTTGTTTATTATGGCTTGGATTTTCCGAATAGGTGAGTTCCCTCACCCAACCAATGGGTGAGAGATAATGGGCGAGAGATTGCAACCGCAGTAACCTTATAAGCTCCTGCCAATAATTCAAGTTGCCTCCCTGAAAATCTATCCAGCCTCGCTTAAAGCTGGCGAAATCGGCTGCGCACATTATAAGTATCAGAAGTCACATAACGTTCCATTTGGCGCAAACGTTCTTCCCCTGCCCGCAATTGGTAGTCAACTTCATCCAGCATTTTTCGGGTTGATGGTGCTCTGTTTTCCTCTGCCTGATATCCCGTAGGTGCGGGATCTAACACAAAGGTCAAGATAATGTAAGCCAATACTGTTATGCCAAGTAATCCAAAGAATAGTGACAATATTGTTATAGTACGGATAAGCGCAACCGGGATACCAAAATAGTGCGCTAACCCAGCACACACGCCTTTAATCACTCCCTGTTCTGGCAAACGGTAAAGTTTTCCACGGTAAGAATTGGACATTATGACTGTCTCCAGTTTGGATGTTCTGCATCAAGAATATCTTCCAGCGTTTTGATCCGCTCCTGCATACGCCGGGCGTTTTCTGCCAGTTGCTCCAAACGTTGAATTTCATTGTTCTCTAATTTACCGCGATTCTGGTGACTGTAATGCAACCATAACCAGATGGGTAATACAAAGAGCACAAACAGGATCAGCGGGATCCCCAGAAATATATAGGCCATTACCTTTCCTTAGTTATCAATGAGAGTGCGAATAACATTTGCTATCACTGTGAATCTTTAGCACTCATTCTAGCCTTGAGTGCAGCAAGTTGTGCACTGATTTCATCATCCGCTTTCAATTCTGCAAACTGCTGTTCCAGCGATTGCTTTTTCCCCAAACCAACAGCTTCCGCTTCTGCTTCCATATGGTCAATTCTGCGCTCAAACTGCTCGAAACGTGCCATAGCTTCATCAATTTTACCGCTATCTAACTGACGACGTACTTCACGGGAAGAGGCCGCCGCCTGATGACGTAAAGTCAAAGACTGCTGTCTTGCCCTCGCTTCTATCAATTTGTTTTCCAGTTCAGCAACTTCTCCTTTGATACGATCAAACGTTTCATCCAAAATAGACAATTCATTTTTCAGCGTTTCAACCAATTGGCTGACTTTTTGTTTTTCAATCAAGGCAGCACGGGCCAGATCTTCTTTGTCTTTACTCAATGCCAATACGGCTTTTTCCTGCCAACCTTCAATTTGACTTTCTCCGGCGCTGATACGGCGCAGAAGCTGCTTTTTCTCAGCCAATGTACGGGCAGATGTTGAACGTATCTCCACCAGCGTATCTTCCATTTCCTGAATCATCAAGCGGATCATTTTTTGTGGATCTTCTGCTTTATCCAACAGGGAAGAGATATTAGCGTTAACGATATCAGCAAAACGAGAAAAAATACCCATAGTCATAAACCTCTTTCATTAGAATGTATGTTATGCCTGTGTACTGTTAAGTAAGATACAGAGTAAGGCATTCAGTTAAATACAAAATATGTGCCAACTTTTATTTATAAATTATCCTATTGAAATATATCGTTTAATTTCCGTTTGATTTTTTCTTACAATATTTTTTCGTAGTTAAATCAACCAATAATTGGCGAAAAATACCATCCATTAGTGGAAAAAATTATGAATCAGTTCACTGATAACCTATTAGGGGAAGCAAACAATTTTATTGAGATCTTGGAGCAAGTCTCTGAATTGGCAAAATTAAATAAACCTGTTTTGGTTTTGGGAGAACGGGGAACAGGTAAAGAGCTGATTGCCCGCCGTTTGCACTATCTTTCTCCCAGGTGGCAAGGCCCATTTATTTCACTGAACTGTGCTGCCCTCAGCGAGAATTTGCTGGATTCAGAGCTTTTTGGTCACGAAGCGGGGGCTTTTACCGGTGCCCGTTCGAAGCATCTGGGGCGTTTTGAACGAGCCGATGGCGGAACACTGTTTCTTGACGAACTTGCTACTGCTCCAATGCAAGTACAAGAAAAGCTATTAAGGGTTATTGAATATGGATATTTTGAACGTGTGGGAGGCAGTCAAGCTTTACAAGTTGATGTCCGGCTGATTTGTGCCACCAATGAAGATTTACCTGCTATGGCAGATCATGGAAAATTCAGAGCTGACCTGCTCGATAGGCTGGCATTTGATGTTATCAACATCCCTCCATTACGCCAAAGACATCAAGATATTATGTTACTGGCACAATACTTTGCCATTCAAATGTGTCAGGAATTAAACCTTCCTTTTTTTCCGGGATTTACCGAGCAAGCCAAACAGCAGTTACTCGATTATCATTGGCCCGGCAATGTTCGTGAATTGAAAAATGTCATAGAGCGCTCTATCTACCGTCATGGAGATAACCAAAATGAATTAGCTACTGTTATTATCAATCCTTTTTCAACATCACCAATATTGTCATCTGCTGCACAAACGGTGTCAGAGAAAACCTCTGGCCATAACACCGCCAGTGACTATTTTCTTCCTGATTTACCTCTCGATTTAAGACAATGGCAAAACGATTGTGAAAAGCGACTGATTATACGAGCAATAACAGAAAGCCAATACAGCCAGAAAAAAGCGGCTGAAAAACTCAACCTGACATACCATCAATTACGTGGATTAATCAAAAAACATCACATCAATATTCATGTCATGGATTAAAAATTATGGGTTATTGATAGGTTAGTTATGGGCTAAAAAAAGAAAAAATGCAGAAGGTTACACAGATAAAAAAATAGCCAGCACCCGAGCTGGCTAATAATAAAAATACTGGAAGCAATGTGAGCAATGTCATGCATATTGAGACAACAGACTGGGGTCACGAAACACATCTCAACAGCACGATGCGAATGATAATGCTTATCAATAGTGATTGTAAAGTCTTTTATTGAGAATTTTTCTCACTATAGTGATCCACCCGTTGTTTTTGAGCAAGAAGGGTTAGTTAAGTTACAATAGCCAGACTTTCTTCTATAACTGATGTTTTATATGCGCTATTTGATCTACTGGATCATATTATTGTTTTCAGCATCCACTCTGGCTGCTGAGACAGCTATTCCAGAAACGACTAAAGCTACTGTCAAAGTGGCTCATGGACATATATCAGAAGGTATATCTTATGTTCCGGCTACTCTGCGGCAGAATGGCTTTATTTATTGCGTCAACGGTAACCTGAATACTTTTAACCCCCAAATGGCTATTAGCGGTCTGACTGTAGATACTCTGGCCGCCCAGATTTATGATCGTCTGCTGGGGGTAGACCCTCTAACTTATCGTTTAATGCCAGAATTAGCTTCTCGCTGGGAAGTAAAGGATAACGGCGCAACATACCGTTTTTACTTGCGTCATAACGTTGCTTTTCAATCAACCGCTTGGTTTACGCCGACCCGTACGATGAACGCTGATGATGTTATCTTCAGCTTCCGCCGTTTATTCGACAAAACGCACTATTATCATTATGTCAATGGCGGGCATTACCCCTATTTTGATAGCTTACAGTTTGGCGATTCCGTTCAGGATATCCGAAAAATCGATAAATATACTGTCGAGTTCCGCCTGAATGCTCCTGATGCTTCTTTTCTCTGGCATTTAGCCACTCATTATTCTCCTATATTATCTGCCGAATACGGGCAGAAACTGCATCACATAAACAGGGAGGAACAAATTGACTGGCAACCCGTCGGGACAGGGCCATTCATGCTGGAAGATTATCAGATGGGACAATATATCCGTCTTGTCCGGCATGATAACTATTGGAAAGGTAAGCCATTGATGGAACAATTCGTTGTAGATACCGGAGCGGGTGGTACAGGCAGGATATCCAAATTACTCACTGGTGAATGTGACGTATTGGCCTACCCAACGGCTAACCAATGGAGCTTACTCCATAGTGATCAGAACCTGCGCCTGACTTTACGTCCAGGGATGAACATTGCCTATCTTGCATTCAATACCAGTAAACCGCCATTAGATAAACTGGAAGTGCGTCAGGCCATTGCGTATGCCATCAATAATCAAAGGTTGATGCAAGCTATCTATTATGGCACGGCTGAAACTGCCGCATCTATTTTACCAAGAGCATCGTGGGCTTATGATAATCGTGCTGAAATCACCGAATATAATCCGACAGAAGCCCGCAAGATACTCCATATATTGGGTTTAAATGGGCTGGAACTGACATTGTGGGTGCCAATCACTTCACAGTCTTATAACCCAAGCCCTTTGAAAATGGCAGAGTTGATTCAGGCAGATTTGGCGCATGTCGGTATTAACATGTCTATCCGCTCTGTTGAAGGCCGTTTTCAGGAAAACCAATTAATGGACAAAACCCATGATATGACGTTAGCGGGTTGGTCTACTGACAGTAACGATCCTGATAGTTTTTTCCGCCCGCTTCTCAGTTGTGCAGCTATCGCATCTCAAACAAATTTGAGCCGTTGGTGTGATCCGACGTTTGATAAGGCAATCCACCAGGCACTGTTAGATCAGCAACTCGCGTCACGTATCAAAAGTTATCATATAGCACAACAAATCCTTGCTCAACAATTACCTGTATTACCACTAGCGTATCCAATGAGATCGCAGATATTTCGCTATGACATTAAAGGATTAGTTCTGAGTCCTTTTGGCAATAGCTCTTTTGCCGGAGTTTACCGAGAGCAGGAACGCTATATATCTACAGGACAGATATCTACTGAGCATATATCCACTGAACTTACGCCTGCTAAAAACGAAAAGGAAAGCAAATGATTATTTATATTCTGCGTCGTTTGCTATTGCTGGTTGTGACGTTATTTTTTCTCTCATTAATCAGCTTTAGTCTGATGTATTTTACTCCTCATGGACCTTTGAGCGGTGCATCACTGATTGATGCCTATCTGTTCTATTTTCACGGCTTGCTACAGTGGGATTTTGGTATTTCCAGCATTAATGGTGAGAGAATTGTTGAACAACTGTACGATGTATTCCCGGCAACCCTTGAACTTTGCCTGCTTTCGTTCACTCTGGCGTTATTAATGGGTATCCCTTTAGGGATTATTGCTGGTGTATGGCGAAATAAAAAGGCAGATAAAATTATCAGCACGCTTGCACTGTTTGGTTTTTCTATTCCTGGGTTCTGGCTGGCTTTGCTACTCACTCTCTTATTTTCACTGCACTTAGGTTGGTTACCAGTATCAGGAAGGATTGATTTACTGTACCGAATGGAACCCGTAACAGGTTCCGCACTGATTGATGCCTGGTTATCAGAAAGCCCTCATCGTAATGACATGATTATGAATGTCATCCTGCATATGATCTTACCTGTTATCACGCTGTCAGTTGCGCCGATGACTGATGTTATTCGCCTGATGCGTAATAGTGCGGAAGAGGTTTCAGCATCCAACTATATAAGATCTGCTTCCATTCGTGGCTTATCGAGACTGACGATTATCCGTCGTCATTTACTGCATAATGCCCTGCCCCCCATTATCCCTAAACTAGGATTACAATTCTCAACCATGCTCACATTAGCTATGGTCACGGAACAAGTCTTCAATTGGCCGGGATTGGGGCGTTGGCTTATCAGTGCCATTCGTCAGCAGGACTATTCGACTATCTCTGCGGGTGTGATGGTGATAGGCACTTTAGTTATTTCAGTTAACGTGCTGACAAATATTATTGGCGCGATGGCTAATCCCTTAAAACATAAGGAATGGTATGCCCTTAGATAATTTTTACCGTGAAAAGAAAACGCCTTCGCCCCTAAAAGTTATCTGGCGTTTTTTCTATGCTGACGCACTGGCAATGACGGGTTTTTATGGCGTACTGATTTTGATTGTCTTAAGTCTTTTCGGTAGCCATATTGCTCCATATCAGATTGATCAGCAACTTATCGACCAGCTAATGCCCCCTTCATGGTCACATTACGGTAATGTTGCCTTTTTTCTTGGCACAGATGATCTTGGGCGGGATATTTTCAGCCGATTATTGATTGGCACTTCTTCTACTTTTGGTGCGGCGCTGATTGTGACTACGGCAGCAGCCATTGTCGGATTATTTATCGGCAGCCTTGCTGGCATTACACATGGGTTGAAATCTGCAATTCTGAACCACATTCTTGACACCTTACTTTCTATTCCCTCACTGTTATTGGCTATCATTGTGGTTGCTTTTGTGGGAGCCAGTTTGCAACATGCGATGATTGCTATCTGGCTGGCCTTATTACCAAGGATCGTACGAACCGTTTACACCGCTGTACACGACGAGTTGGATAAAGAATATACTATTTCTGCCCGTTTGGATGGCGCTTCAAATTATCATATTCTACGTTATGCCATTTTTCCGAATATTACTGCTGTGATAGTCAGTGAATTAACGCGTACTTTCTCTATTGCCATCCTTGATATTGCAGCCTTAGGTTTTCTCAATCTTGGTGCACAATTGCCATCACCTGAATGGGGAGCTATGCTCGGAGGATCGCTGGAATTAATCTACACTGCCCCCTGGACAGTGATGTTGCCGGGTGCGGCGATTATGCTCAGCGTCCTGCTGGTTAACTTACTTGGTGATGGCTTGCACCGCGCTATTAATGCAGGAGTCGAATAATGCCGTTACTCGATATCCGTAATCTTACAATTGAATTCATGACGGCAGAAGGCCCTGTCAAAGCCGTTGACAGGATGAGTATTTCGTTAACCGAAGGTGAAATACTTGGACTGGCTGGTGAATCAGGTTCTGGTAAAAGCTTAATCGCCAAAGCTATCTGTGGTGTCACAAAAGATAACCTTACAGTTACCGCAGATCGTTTCCGCTTTAATGATATTGATTTATTGCGCCTGACACCAAAACAGCGTCGTAAAGTTATTGGTCACAATATTTCAATGATATTTCAAGAACCCCAATCATGCCTCGATCCATCGGAAAGTATTGGTAAACAACTTATTCAATCTATTCCCGGCTGGACATTTAAAGGTCGCTGGTGGCAACGATTCAACTGGAAAAAACGCCGTGCTATTGAATTGCTCCATCGGGTGGGTATCAAAGATCATCATGACATTATGAACTCTTATCCCTATGAGTTAACCGATGGAGAATGTCAAAAAGTGATGATTGCCATTGCACTTGCCAATCAACCAAGATTGCTGATTGCCGATGAACCAACCAATGCAATGGAACCAACAACGCAGGCCCAAATATTCCGTTTACTATCGAGCCTGAATCAAAACAACAACATGACGATTTTGTTAATTAGCCATGATCTGCAAATGATGAGTAAATTGGTAAAACGCATCAACGTGTTATATTGTGGTCAAACGGTGGAAAGTGCTACACCTGATGAGTTGCTGGTCACTCCTCGCCATCCTTATACACAGGCATTGATCCGTTCGATTCCTGACTTCGGTAGCCCGCTACCCCATAAAAGCCGCCTGAACACCCTACCCGGTGTGATTCCATCATTGGAACATTTGCCGATTGGATGCCGTCTTGGGCCTCGTTGTCCTTATGCCCAAAAGACCTGTATTGAAACGCCACGATTGCGGGGAATCAAAAGTCATACTTTTGCCTGTCATTTCCCCCTAAACATGGAGGAACAATAAGTGGTCGAGACATTATTGGAAGTTAAAAACCTGACGAAAACATTCCGCTATCGTACCGGATTTTTCCGTCGCCATTATCTTGATGCCGTAAAGCCCGTAAGTTTTACTTTGCAGCCCAGAAAAACACTGGCGATTATCGGGGAAAATGGCTCAGGCAAATCTACGCTGGCCAGAATGCTGTCAGGGGTTATCGAACCTACATCAGGTGAAATCTTGATTAAAAACCATAAACTGATTTATGGGGACTATAGTTACCGCAGCCAGCTCATCCGTATGATTTTTCAAGATCCCAGTACGTCATTAAATCCCCGTCAACGGATTGGTCAAATTCTGGATATGCCTTTGATCCTGAATACAAAACTTTCTCCTTCTGAGCGGGAAAAACGCATCAATCAGACATTACGCCAAGTCGGACTGCTGCCCGATCATGCCAATTATTACCCACATATGCTGGCTTCAGGTCAGAAGCAACGTGTAGCACTAGCACGGGCACTAATATTACAACCTCAAATTATTGTTGCTGATGAAGCATTGGCTTCTCTTGATATGTCTATGCGTTCCCAGATTATTAATCTGATGCTGGAATTACAGGAGAAACATGGTATTGCCTATATATATGTTACCCAACACCTCGGTATGATGAAACATATCAGTGATCAGGTATTGGTCATGCATCAGGGGGAGGTCGTCGAGCGCGGTAATACAGCCGAAGTGCTGGCCTCTCCATTACATGATATTACACGCAAGCTGATAGCCAGCCATTTTGGCGAACCGCTGTCCGCCGAAGCATGGAGACAAGATATCACTTGATTTTATTGGGTAGATTTCATCACTGATCGGAACAGCAGT